>JANMCS010000593.1:0-6296 GCA_031361405.1 Betaproteobacteria bacterium | reverse complement strand
CACGGCCACTACTGCGCCAACTGCGGGCAGGAGACGGCGATCACGCTGCCCGGCTTCCGCGCGTTCATGCGCGACGCGGCGGGCCGCTATGTCGCGCTCGACGGACGGTTGTGGCGCACGCTCTACGCTCTGATCGCGCGTCCCGGATTTCTGACGCTCGAATATTTCGCGGGCCGCCGCCGCCGCTACATCCGGCCCGCGCGGCTGTTTCTCGTGTTGTACCTGTTGCTCTTTGCGGTGATCGGCCTCGTGCAGTCGCCGGCGGACGTGGCGGACCAGGTGGTGTTCGTGCAGACCGATGAGGCGGCCGACGAGGGTGCGGCCAAGGACGCCGGCAAGGACGCGGCCAATGCGATCACAAGGGATGCCGCCAAGGCGGAATCCGATGTGCGGCGCAATGCCGCGCGTGTGGGCGACCGCAAGCAGCCCGTGCCACCCGCCGCGGCCGACATAGTCAGGCCGAAGGGGGTGTTCAGCGACGACAAGGGCACGCTGGTCGGCCTCGACGACGAACTCAATCTCACGTTCAGGATCAATGGCGCAGAGGCGCAGTTGCCGGAATTTTTTCGCAAGCGTTACGAGCACTTCCGGCAACTGCCACGCGAAGAGAAAGCCGAACGCCTGTACTCGGGGACACTGCGCTACGGCAGCTACGCGATGATCGCGCTGCTGCCGGTGTTTGCGTTGTTGCTGAAGCTCGTCTATCTCGGTAGCGGCGATCGCCACCCGGGGCGCCCGCGGCGCTATGCGGAGCATCTCGTGTACAGCGCGCACCTGCACGCCTTCGCGGCGCTGGTGTTGCTGCTGTTTGTGGTATTGCCGAACTGGCAACCGCTGAAGGCCGCGCTCGCGGTCTGGATCGTCTATTACATCTTCCGTGCGCGCGGCGCGGTTTATCAAGGTCGATGGTATGTGGGACTGGTACGCTCGTTAGTCGTCGCGGTGATCTACTTCATCATGGTGGTACTCGCGATCATCGGATTGCTGGCGGTGGCGGCAATGGTGCGGTAACGCGGCACGCGAGGCTGACGTCTCGCTTGGGGACATAGTGAATTTCGTGCGAGGCTGAAGCGTCGCCTATGGGGATGGTGGCGGACGACAGGCCTCGAGGACCTCACTGCGCGAACGCACCAGCCGCACCTCGTGGCGCTGATGCCGTTTCTCGATCGTGGCGATGTTGTCGTCGAGGCGCGCGCAGATACTGCGTGTCGTGCAGCTTTCGCGCGCCTTGTGGTCGCGACCCAGCGCATCGAGCGTGGCCTGTACATCCTTCAGTTCGCGCGCCACGCGCTTGTGGGCCGCGTCGCAGCGCTTGTTGTGCGGCGGATTGGCCGGTGGCGGCTGGGCGTGGCCTGTCGCCACCATGGCCAGTGCCAACGCGAAACCGGCGCCGAGACGCAGCGCGCGCATCATCGGCGACCTCGTGCCACGGCAAAGCGCCACCTACTTCTTCTCGTACTTCGCGATGAGGTCGCGCGCGCTTTTCAGCAGCGCTGCGCCGTCGTTGCCCTTGGCCGACACATCCTTGACCCATTCCTCAGGCAGGTTCGCCGTAGCCTTCTGCCAGTTGTCGAGTTCGCTGGCGGGAATCAGGTAGAACGTGTTGCCATGTTCGACCGCGAGCTTGCGCGCCGGCGGTGCCGATGCATCCCACTGGGCGCCCATCGATTTCGACAGTGCCGCGCCGGCGTTGGCGTCGATCACTTTCTTCAAGTCAGCGGGGAGGCTGTCGTACCTGGCCTGGTTCATCGCGAACAGGAAGACAGCGGTGTAAAGCGCGCGCGACTTGGGATCGGTTTCACTTTCGAACTTGGTGAGTTCATGCGCCTTGATCGACGGAATCACCTCCCATGGCAACAGGTAGCCGTCGATCACGCCCTTGGAAATGGATTCGGCCAGCGCCGGCAGCGGCATCGCGACGGGGGTGGCACCGAGCGCCGCCAGCATCTTGTTGGTCTGGCGCGTGGGCGCGCGCATGCGCAGACCCTTGAAGTCCGCCATCACCTTGATCGGGCGCGGATTGGTGTGGATATACCCGTTATCGTGCACGTGCAGCGCCAACGCCTTGATGCCGGGAAATTCCTTGTTGCCGAATTGCGTGTAGTAGTCCCATGCGGCTTGGCTGGTGGCTTCGGCGTTGTTCGACATGAAGGGGAGCTCGAACACTTCCATCAGCGGGAAGCGGCCGGCGGTGTAGCCCGGCAGCGTCCAGACGATGTCGACGACGCCATCCTTCACCTGGTCGACGAGGTTCTGTGGCGTGCCGCCCAACTGCATCGCCGGATAGATCTGGCATTTCATCTTGTTGCGTGAATCGCGCGCGATCTTGTCGCACCACGGCACGAGCAACGTCGACGGCCCCATGGCGCCCGGCGGCCAGAAATGATGGACCTTGAGCACGACCTCCTGCGCCAACGCGGGAAGGGCCAGCGCCGCGGCGAGGAGCGCCGGAGCGAGTGTACGGGTGATGACCATGGTGCCTCCGGAGGACACGGCGTCTTGCTCCGCCGTCGGGTGGAATGAACGTGGTCGCCATGGTAACAAACCGAGGGGATCCAGACGGGGGGTGACGCGGACCGGGCGCCGGGATGGTGGGCTCCGTTTCAATACTTGAGCGATTTGATCGGAAATGAGAGAATCGGCATATGTTCAATCGGCTCCGCGAAGATATGGCGGTCGTCTTCGACCGCGACCCGGCCGCCCGCAGCCGGTGGGAGGTGCTGACCTGCTATCCAGGCCTGCACGCACTGGTCTGGCACCGCGCCGTGACGAATCCCCTGTGGCGGGGCGGCTTTCGCTGGCTGGCGCGCTGGCTGGCGCACTGGAGCCGGTGGCTGACGGGCATCGAAATTCATCCGGGAGCGACCATCGGCCGCCGGGTCTTCATCGACCATGGGATGGGCATCGTGGTCGGCGAAACCGCGGAGATCGGCGACGACGCCACGCTCTACCACGGCGTGACGCTGGGGGGGACCTCCTGGAACAAGGGCAAACGGCATCCGACGCTCGGGCGCGGCGTGGTGGTCGGTGCGGGCGCCAAGATTTTGGGGCCAATACTTGTCGGCGATAACGCGAAGATAGGCTCCAATGCCGTCGTTGTACGCGACGTTGCCGCCAATGCGACGGCGGTAGGCATCCCGGCGCGCATCGTGACCGAGGCCGACCACGACCGGCGTGAGACCCAGGCCGAGCGCATGGGTTTCTCCGCGTACGCTATTGCGGCGGATATGAATGACCCCATCGTTCAGGCCATCCACCAGATGCTGGATCATGCTGCTGCCTCCGAGCAACGCATTGACAAGCTGGTGGCCGAACTCAAGAAAAGCGGGCTTGACTGCAGTGACGACAAGGCAACCGCGGATGGATTCGATCCCAAACAAATCAACAAGATGCTGGAATGAACTTTCGCGTTGTTTAGTTGACTAAATTGTTCGGGTATACAATACTTTGAAGGTGCAACGTGGAAGTCATCATCCACTTGTCCACGACAATCTACAGCGGCTATGCGTGCGAGCTGTCCACGCCGCGCAGCGCCGGCGGAGCTGAAGGGGCACGATCATGCGATTGACCACCAAGGGCCGTTTCGCGGTAACCGCGATGATCGATGTCGCCATGCATGGCGCCAATGGTCCCGTCACGCTGGCCGCTGTGTCGGAGCGGCAGCGCATCTCGCTGTCCTATCTCGAGCAATTGTTCGGCAAGCTTCGCCGGTCCGGCATCGTGGCCAGCGTCCGCGGTCCCGGGGGTGGTTACCATCTGGCCCGTCCCGCCGCGCAGTTGTCGGTGGCGCAGATCATCGTTGCTGTCGACGAGCCGATCGATGCCACGCAGTGCGGCGGCCTCGAAAACTGCCACGATGATCGCCGCTGCATGACCCACGACCTGTGGGCCGGACTCAACGATCACATCTTCTCGTTCCTGTCGGCCGTGACGCTGGCGCAACTGGTCGCTCAACAGGAACAGGCCGCGGCCCGCGCCGCGCTGCACGAAGCACGCCCGGCGCCGACCGGCACCACGCCGTGCAAAGTGCCCGTTACCGCGGCAGTTTGAATCGCGCCACAACAATGCTTGCCCATCGACCACTGACCAACGCTGACCGAGCCTCATGAAACTGCCCATCTACCTCGACTATTCCGCGACCACGCCGGTGGATCCGCGCGTGGCCCAAAAAATGATCACGTATCTCACCGACGAGTTCGGCAATCCGGCGTCGCGGTCGCATTCATTCGGCTGGACCGCCGAAGCGGCAGTGGAAGAAGCGCGCGAGCAGGTTGCGCAGCTGGTTCACTGCGACGCCAAGGAACTGGTGTGGACGTCGGGCGCCACCGAGTCGATCAATCTCGCCTTGAAGGGAGCCGCGCACTTCTACAAGGACAAGGGCAAGCACCTCGTCACCGTCAAGACCGAGCACAAAGCCACGCTCGACACGATGCGCGATCTCGAGCGTGAAGGTTTCGAGGTCACGTATCTCGACGTCGATGATTTCGGCATGGTGGCCATGGACAAGTTCGAAGCCGCGCTGCGCCCCGACACGATCGTGGTGTCGGTGATGTTCGTCAACAATGAGATCGGCGTGATCCAGGACATCCCCGCGATGGGCGAGTTGTGCCGTTCCCGCGGCATCATCTTCCACGTCGACGCCGCGCAGGCCACCGGCAAGGTCGTGATCGACCTCGGGAAGCTCAAGGTCGATCTGATGTCGTTCTCGGCGCACAAGACCTACGGCCCCAAGGGCATGGGCGCGCTCTTCGTCCGCCGCAAGCCGCGTGTGCGCATCGAGGCGCAGATGCACGGCGGCGGCCACGAACGCGGCATGCGCTCGGGCACGCTGCCGACACACCAGATCGTGGGCATGGGCGAGGCGTTCCGCCTCGCGCGGCTCGAGATGGCGGCCGAGAACGAACGCATCCGCATGCTGCGCGACCGGTTGTGGAAGGGCCTGTCGGAAATCGAGGAGGTCTATGTCAACGGCGACATGGAAAAGCGCGTGCCGCACAATCTCAACGCCAGCTTCAACTTCGTCGAAGGCGAGTCGCTGATCATGGCGATCAAGGACATCGCGGTGTCGTCGGGTTCGGCCTGCACGTCGGCGTCGCTCGAACCTTCGTATGTGCTGCGGGCACTGGGCCGCAGCGACGAACTGGCGCACAGCTCGATCCGCTTCACGATCGGCCGCTTCACCACCGAGGCCGACGTCGACTACACAATCGACCTCCTGAAGCGCAAGGTGGGCAAGCTGCGCGAATTGTCCCCGTTGTGGGAAATGCACAAAGACGGCGTCGACCTCAATTCGGTGGTCTGGGCCGCGCACTGATTTCAAGGAGTTTGATCATGGCATACAGCGAAAAAGTACTGGATCACTACGAAAATCCGCGCAACGTCGGTTCGATGTCCAAGGACGCCGACGACGTGGGCACTGGCATGGTGGGCGCCCCCGCGTGCGGCGACGTGATGAAGCTGCAGATCAAGGTCGGCCCGGACGGCATCATTGAGGATGCCAAGTTCAAGACGTATGGCTGCGGTTCGGCCATCGCGTCGTCGTCGCTCGTCACCGAATGGGTCAAGGGCAAGACACTTGACGAGGCGATGACCATCCGCAACACGCAGATCGCCGAGGAACTGGCGCTGCCTCCGGTCAAGATCCACTGTTCCATCCTGGCCGAGGATGCGATCAAGGCCGCAGTGGCCGATTACCGCAGCAAGCACGGTGTCGATGCCGACGCCAAGCTGGCGGCGGACTGAAGGCGGAGTCCACAGCGATGAGCGTCACTCTCACGGCAACGGCCGCGCAACACGTCGCGGCGCATATCGCCAAGCGCGGCAAAGGCCTGGGGCTGCGGCTGGGCGTGCGCACGACCGGCTGCTCGGGCCTTGCCTACAAGCTCGAATACGCCGACGAGGCGCAGCCTGAGGACCTGCGCTTCGAGAGCCACGGCGTCACTGTCGTGGTTGATCCGAAAAGCCTGCCCTACCTCGACGGCATGGAGCTCGATTTCGCGCGCGAGGGGTTGAACGAAGGCTTCAAGTTCAACAATCCCAACGTCAAGGACGAGTGCGGGTGCGGCGAGAGTTTTAACGTCTAGTCCCACCGTTGACGCATTCCTCTCCATTGCGGGAGGCGGCTCCATGATCGATTTCTCCCGCAACCATTTCGACCTGTTCGGCCTGCCTCCCGCATTCCGCTTCGACATGGCAGTGCTTGACCACGCCTACCGTCAATTGCAATCCGAAGTGCATCCCGACCGCTTTGCCGGCGGCAGCGACGCAGAAAAACGCGCCGCGCTCCAATCGTCGGC
>JANMCS010000583.1:0-3891 GCA_031361405.1 Betaproteobacteria bacterium | reverse complement strand
CTAGGTCCACGAACGCGAACCCGCGAAATTTGGTGGCCAAGGGCGGAATTGAACCACCGACACACGGATTTTCAATCCGCTGCTCTACCAACTGAGCTACTTGGCCAAGCCGGTGATTATACCAAATCCGGCCGGACCGGCGCCGTGCGGGTCCCTACAACACACCGAACCGGGCGTACACGTCCTGCAGCAGCTCGCCGGCAAGCAACGCATCCCGGGTACGATTTTCAGCGGCGACCTTGGTGACGGCCAGCGCAATCACCTCGTCGGCAATCGCCGCCGGGATGACCACTACCCCATCCACGTCGCCGAACACCAGGTCCCCCGTGGCAACGGGCACGCCGCCGCATTCGGTCGGCACATCCATCGCGACCATCCTGGCGCGACCGCGCGTATCGAGCGGACCGATGCCTCCATGGAACACCGGGAAATTCATCGCGCGAATCTGCCGCACATCGCGCACCAGGCCATCGGTGACGCAGCCTTCGGCACCGCGACACGTCGCCGCGGTCGACAGCAATTCCCCCCACGGCGCGACGCGATCCGTCGGTCCGCCGCAGCCGAAAACCGCGATGTCGCCGGGCTTCAGGTCGTCGATCAATGCAATTTCGTGTTCGTACGGATTCTCGCCTTCGGTCACTGCATAAACGCTCATCCAGAGCCCGGTGCGGGCGCGTCCCATGATCTTGAGCGAGTCGTCGAGCGGTCGCACGAACGGGCGCATCGCCTGGTGCATGTGGCCGAGGCTATCGAGCACATCGGAGAGCACCGCGGTATAGAGAATCGATTTCAATTCGGCGAACGGCTTCATCGCTGCTCCGTCAAAAATCCAGGGGCCGATGCCGAAGGGCACCAGCAGATTGCTGCCCGCTCCAGCCGCGGTTCACGGGCTAAGGAATTCCTGCAGCGCCTCGAGCGTGGCCGCAGGCGCCTCTTCGGCCAGATAGTGTCCGGATGTCAGCGCGCGACCGCGCACATCGACCGCCACCGAATTCCAGTCGGCGACCGGGTCATACAACCGGTGGACCACGCCCTTGTCGCCCCACAGGACCAGCAGCGGGCATTGCACCTTGCGTCCGGCAGCGACGTCGGCGTCGTCGTGTTCAAGATCGATGCCGGCGGCCGCGCGGTAGTCCTCGCACGTTGCATGAATCGTGGCGGGATCGGCAAAGCATCGCTCGTACTCGGCCATCGCGCGC
The DNA here is from genome assembly GCA_031361405.1 of Betaproteobacteria bacterium. Classification (GTDB taxonomy): domain Bacteria; phylum Pseudomonadota; class Gammaproteobacteria; order Burkholderiales; family Casimicrobiaceae; genus VBCG01. Next base: position 2,692 of record JANMCS010000583.1, on the reverse strand, counting down.
GGATCGAAGATGCCTCCACCGGACCCCCAACCCGCCAGCTTTTTGTGCAGGTAGTACAACGGGTCGGCACCGATCAATCGCTCCGGCAGGTCGAAGGGCTGGATCAGGAAGAACCAGTGGTAATACGCCGTGGCAAACGCCTGGTCGGTGGCGCGAAACATGATGCGCGTGGGCGAGATGTCGAGCACGGCCATGCGCTCGACCGCTGCGGGATGATCCATGGCCAGCCGATGCGACACCCGGCCGCCGCGGTCATGTCCCACCAGCCTGAAACGCGCGTGGCCGAGTGTGGCCATCAACTGCACCATGTCCGTGGCCATTGCGCGCTTCGAATACGGCGCATGCGCCGCATCGCTCGAGGGCTTGCCCGAATCGCCGTAACCGCGCAGGTCGGCGCACACCACGGTATAGGTCTGCGCCAGCGCCGGTGCGACGCGATGCCACATCGCGTGCGTCTGCGGATAGCCGTGCAGCAGCAGCAGCGGCGGGCCGCTGCCACCGACCACGCATTCAATTTCCGTGTCCGCAACGGCAACGCGCCGCGCTGAAAAACCGGGAAACAATGGGTCCATCAATTCAGTCCGATCATGGTTCGATGCCGGTGCATGCTTCAGTCCACCTTGATGCCCACTTTCTGGGCCAGCGGCTTCCACTTCGCAATGTCGCGATCGATCACCAGCTTGAATTCCTCTGGCGTTCCGCCCACCGGTTCCGCGCCCATCGCCAGCAATTTTTCGCGCATCTCGGGCGAGCGCGCGATCTTGCTTACTTCCACGGCAAGGCGATTCACGATCTCGGGCGGCGTGCCCGCCGGTGCCAGGACGCCGAACCACGCGACGGTTTCGTAACCCGGCAATCCCGCTTCCGCCATCGTCGGCAATTCGGGCATCAACGCGGAGCGCGACCTGGTGGTCACCGCCAGCGCGCGCAGCTTGCCGCCTTTGATCAATGGCACCGTCGGCGGCATGTTGCCGATGAAGATGGCAACCTGGCCACCGACCAGGTCGGTGAGGGCCGGTGAGGATCCCTTGTACGGAATGTGCTGGATATCGACACCCGCCATCGACTTGAAGAGCTCCATCGACATGTGCGCGCTGCTGCCGTTGCCGCCCGACGCATACGAGAGCTTGCCCGGCTGGCTCTTGGCGTACGCAATGAATTCGGTCACCGTGGTTGCCGGCACGGCCGGATTGATCACGACGACGTTGGGCGCGACCGCCACCTGGCTGACGGGTGCAAAATCGCGCTGGATGTCGTAGGGCAACTTCGAATATACGGCGGCGTTGATGCCGTGCGATCCCGCATTGCCCATGATCAGCGTGTAGCCGTCGGGCGCCGCTTTGGCCACGGCGTCGGAACCCACCACGCCGCCTGCGCCCGGCTTGTTCTCCACCACGACCTGCTGGCCCAGCGCCGCCGTCAACTTATCGGCGATCATCCGCGCGATCACATCCGGCGCGTCGCCGGGCGTGCTCGGCGCAACGATCCTGATGGGTTTCGTGGGCCAGGCCTGCGCGCCCGCGCTGACCGTGCCAAAGACCGCCATGCCCAACATCGCCAGCAGGCACCCACCGCGCAGCGCCGCTCGCAGGTTCGTCATCAATCCACCCTGGCGCCGGATTTCTTCACGACCTCGCCCCACTTCACCACTTCGGCCTTCACGAACGCGGTGAATTCCTCGGAGGAATTGGCCACAGGCTCGGCGCCCAGCTCGAGCAATTTCTTTTGCACGTCGGGCGCGTTGACGATCTTGACGATTTCCGCATTGAGGCGCTTGACGATGTCGGGAGGCGTGCCCGCCGGCGCAAACACGCCTTGCCACGAACCGATTTCGTAGCCGGGCAAACCCGATTCGGCCAGCGTGGGCACGTCCGGCGCGATCGGCGAACGCTGCGCCGTGGTTACCGCGATGGCGCGCAACTTGCCGCCCTTGGCCAGCACCCACGCGGTGGTGATGTTGTCGAACGTCATGTTCACCTGCCCACCCATCACGTCGGTCAGCGCCGGCGGGCTGCCCTTGTACGGAATGTGCTGCATGTCCACGCCGGCCATGCCCTTGAAGAGTTCGCCGGAGAGATGCTGCGACGTGCCGTTGCCGGACGACGCGAAACTCCACTTGCCCGGACTGGCCTTCATCAGCGCGACCAGCTCCGCGACATTCCTGGCCGGAATGTCGTTGTTGATCACCAGCATGTTGGGCACGCGCGCGATCAGCGTGATCGGAATGAAATCCTTGACCGGGTCGTAGGGCAGCTTCGAATACAGCGTGGCGTTGATCGCGTGCGTGCTGATCGTGCCGCCCATGATCGTGTAGCCGTCGGGCGCTGCCTTTGCGGTTTCCGCAGCACCCACGCCACCGCCTGCGCCCGGCTTGTTTTCGACGACCACGGGCTGCCCCAACGCGACGCTCAGTTTTTCGGAGATCGTGCGGGCCAGGATGTCGGTGGTGCCCCCAGCCGCAAACGGAACGATGTACTTGATGGGCTTCGCTGGCCATGCCTGCGCATGGCCCAGCGTGGTAGCGGCGGACAGCAACAACGCTGCTACGAGAGTGACGATTCTTGCCATTGTTGCTCCTCCTGCACTGTCCACCACCGCACGCCCGGATCGGCGCGCGGATATCCTGCATCCCCACGCGATTCCGGCCTCGTTCAACGCAGCATCGACTCCGCCTTCAGCGCATCGATGCCGA
>JANMCS010000539.1:0-7815 GCA_031361405.1 Betaproteobacteria bacterium | reverse complement strand
CGCCGTCAGCGCGAATACATGTGCCAGCAGCGGCGCCGCCGCCGCCGCGTCGAAGTGGTCGCGCACCAGTGCCCGGCCGGCCACGACACCGCACGCGGCGCCCGCGCCCTGCGCGACGCGCAGTAGAAGCAGCGTATCGATATCGGCGACCACGATCGCACCCACGCTGGCCGCGGCGAAGGTCACGATGCCGAACATCAGCACCGGCAGGCGCCCCACGCGGTCGGACACCGGTCCCGCCACCAGCTGCACGACACCGAAAGTCAGCATGAAGAGCGTCAGCGTCAGCTGCGCATGCGCGGCCGTGGTCGCGAACGCCGCCGGCAAGGCCGGCAGCGACGCGAGGTACAGGTCGCTGCCAAGCGGCTGCAATGCAAAGCAGCCGGCGAGGCACCAGGAGAGCAGCGCCGCGCGGGCACGCGGGGTGGTGCTCGCTGTCATCGCCATGTCATCCGCATTCGGCACGATGAATCGAACCGCGCCGGCGCGCCCCATGCGAAAATGAAGCGTCGCTTCCATTCGCCATTTCCGATGCCCAAAGCCAAATCCCTCAAACGCCGGAAGCTCGCCGCTTCCACGAAGGCATACGAAGTCCGCAACTCCGCGATCCACGGTCGCGGCGTTTTCGCCACCGAGGAAATCCGGCGCGGCACGCCGATCATCGAATACAAGGGCAAGCGCTCGTCATGGGATGACGCGATGCTGCGCCCGGACAGCGACCCGGATGACGCCGCGCACACGTTCCTGTTCGAGCTCGACGACGGCAGCGTGATCGACGCCCGCGTCCGTGGCAATGCCGCGCGCTGGATCAATCACTCCTGCAAACCCAATTGCACCACCGAGGAAGACGAGAAGGGTCGGGTGTTCATCGAGGCCAAGCGCCGGATCAAGCCGGGCGATGAATTGAGCTACGACTACCGGCTGACCATCGACGCCAAGCTCTCGAAGAAGGAACGGGCGGCGTTTGCCTGCCGTTGCGGCACGAAAAAATGCCGGGGTTCGCTGCTGCTGGACGCCTGACCCCCGGAGCAAGTATGCCATCGCGCCCGGAAGGCGCAGCCTCCCGGCGCGGTTCGTCGGGCCGGGGCGCCCGCAAGTCTGGTCGGGTGCCGCCCCGCACCGGCGGGCGCCGTTACAATCCGGCGCATGCTCACCAATCTCATCGTGCGCCGCGGACGCGTCCGCACCTTCGGCGCGGCGGCCCTGATCGCCGTCACACTGACCGGGAGCAGTCTCGCGCAGAACGCCACGACGTTCGACACATCTCCCCCGGGATTTCCCGGCGCCGCAACGCTGCCGCCCATGGCGGAAGACACGCGCCTGCCCGGACCCAACCCACGGATGTGCGGCCTCACGCGCTGGTCGGCGCTGTGCGCGGAAGGCCGGTGGGCGAACTTCGCCAACATGAAGGTCGAGCTGAAGGCCCCGCGCTTCAACGGCGTGTACACGATGGAGCAGCCGGAGAACGGCGACGTGCACACCACCTACCGCGAGCAGGCGGGCCGCCAGCGCCGCGGCGGCGAGATCGTGTTCGTGAACGAAGACGCCTTCGCCTTCCGGACGCGCGAGAAATTCGCGGAACCCGAGTCCATCCTCGACGAAATGATGTCGGCGCCGATCATGGTGACGCAGTTGGCCGCCCTGCTGCTCGACCAGGGCGCGCTGGTCGGCCCCGACGAAATCACCGGGCCCCTGACCTTCAGTGCCCGTAACGCCACGCAGTTCCTGCGCGCCGAGGCCCCGGGTGCGGCGTCGCTGTTCGGGCCGCCGTGGGAGGTGACGGGATCGGTGGCACCTGCGGCCGACGGCGCGCTCGCGTTTCGCGTGCATCTGTCATTTCGCCCGGTCGACCGCAAGGGCCGCATCCACGCCGGCAAGCGCGACACCATCGAATTGAGCGGCACGGTCGCCTACGGCGAAAAGCGCAAGGCGATGTCGGACACCTTCGACCTCGTCGGCTGGAAGCTCATGATCCGGTTCCAGGACGCCGGCGAGGTCAAGACCATGGGCGAGGCGCGCCAGGCCGTGGGCGGGCGCTAGCGGGTCCGGCGGCACCGGTGATCGCGGTTGCAGGCGGCGGCGCGTTGCCGGGACCGCATCACACAGGCACAATCGGAGCGCTTGCGGACAACCGTCCGGTTCCGGCATCCACCTACGTCACGAGACCATGGCCCGCAAAGTTCGCTCCGGCAATGCCGGCACCACCGTCATCGTCGAACACACCTCCCGGGTGCTGGCCGACAATCCGCTCAACGATCCGCATGTGCGCAAGCTCGCAGTATGGCTGCCTCCCGGCTACGACGAAGGCACCGTGCGCGGCAGCCGCGGCGGGCACGGCCGACGCTATCCGGTGCTGTGGGACCTGGTCGGCTTCACCGGGTCGGGCCTTGCCCACGTCAACTGGCGGCCGTTCGACGACAACGTCCCGGAACGCGCGGCACGGCTGGTGCACGAGCGCCGGATGGGCCCGGCGATCATCGTGTTTCCGGATTGCTTCACGGCGCTGGGGGGCAACCAGTACATCAATTCCTCCGCCATCGGCCGCTACGCCGATTACCTCACGCGGGAGTTGATCCCATTGGTCGACCGCGAATTCCGCACGCTTGCGTCGCGCGATCATCGCGGCTGCTTCGGCAAGTCGTCCGGCGGCTACGGTTCGATCGTCCACGGCATGCAATACGCAAAATATTGGGGCGCCATCGCCGATCATTCGGGCGACGCGTATTTCGACCTGTGCTATCTCACCGACTGGCCGCGCACGCTCAACGAGCTCGACCGCTATCGTCGGCCATTGCGCCGTCCCGGGCGCCAGCGCGTGGCGCCCAAGGCGGCGGAACGCGCCCGCGGCGTCGACGACGGGCGCGTGCGCCGCTTCCTCGACGAGGTGTGGGCCAAGGAAAAATTGACCGATGGCGAAGGGCACGCCCTGATGCAGATCGCAATGGCGGCATCATACGATCCCGACCCGGCCGCGCCGCTGGGTTTTCGTCTGCCTGTCGATCTCGAAACCGGCGTGGTGCTGCAGGACCGCTGGAAGCGCTGGCTGCGCCATGACCCGATCCACATGGTCGGGCGTCACGCCGACGCGCTGCGTTCGCTGCACGGGATCTTCATTGACTGCGGATGGCGCGACCAGTATCACCTGCACTACGGCTCGCGCCTCCTGTCGCGCGCGCTGGCCGATCACGACATCGCCCACACCTACGAGGAATTCGACGACACCCATTCGTCCATCGACTACCGGATGGATGTGAGCCTGCCATTTCTCTATCGTTGCCTGAAGCCCTGACGCGCCGACCATGCCGATCTCAATGCGTGCCGTCCTGCTGGCGTGGGGCCTGGCGATGGCAGTGGTCAGCACTCCGCCCACCCACGCTATGGCGGCGAGCGATGCCACCCCCGCGGGCAGCAATGCCAACTTCGACATCGGCGCCGAAGCGGTCAAGGCGAAAGATTGGGATCGCGCCGCGTTCTACCTGGGGCTCGCCGCAGCGGCTGAGCCGGATAACCCGGATGTGCAAAATCTCCTCGGCTACACGTTTCGCCACCAGCGCAAGTTCGACCTTGCCTTCGCGCACTATGGGGCCGCGCTGAAGCTCGATCCCAACCATCGCGGCGCGCACGAGTACATCGGCGAGGCGTATATCCTGACCGGCAAGCGCGCGAAGGCCGAGGAACACCTGGGTCAGCTGGAGCGCATCTGCGGCAGGAACTGCGAGGAGTACCAGGACCTCGCCCGGGCGCTTGCCGCGCCCCGCTAGCGCCCGCCGTCGTACACCTGCCACAGTCCGGAGAAGCCATGCGTTGGGGCGACATGCGTAGCAGCGACAACGTCGAAGACCGCGAAGGCGCGGGCGACGGTGGTGGTCGCATGCCACTGGGCGGCGGTATCAAGCTGGGTGGCGGCGCGTTGACGGTGCGCCTCGAGCTGCAGGCCGACTGCTACGCCGGGGTGTGGGGGTTCTACGCCGCGAAGCGCAACCTCCTCGAGCCCGGCGACGTCGAGGAAGGCTTGCACGCCGCGTCCGCGGTGGGCGACGACACGATCCAGAAGCGCACGCAAGGCTATACGGTGCCGGATGCCTTTACGCACGGCCGCGCCGACCAGCGGATGCGCTGGTTCAGGACCGGCCTCACTTCGGGCGATCCGCGCGGGTGCAACACCTTTGCCGCCAAGGACCTGTAGCTGATCCGCCGATCGCGCTGGCACCCTATGGCCACGCTCACCTGCCCCGGCTGCCGCGGCGCGATGACCGCGCTTGAAGTCAATCGCGTCCCGCTGGGCGCGCTCAACCTGACCGTCGACGTATGCACGAACTGCCACGCGTTGTGGTTCGACGCGTTGGAAAGCGTGCAACTGTCCCCCGAGGGCACGCTGATCCTTTTCCGCACGATCCATGCCGCCGGCGCGCCCGCATCGACGCTCCCCGCCACCCGCCTGCCGTGTCCGCGCTGCGAGACGCTGCTTGACTTGACGCAGGACGTGCAGCGCACCACCCGCTTCACCTACTACCGCTGCCGCCGCGGCCATGGCCGCTTTACGCCGTTCGTGCAGTTCCTGCGCGAGAAGAATTTCATCAAGCCGGTGACCGCGGAGGAACTCGAACGCCTGAAGTCGCTGGTGCGCGTGATCCGCTGCTCCAGTTGCGGCGCGCCGGTGGATCTCGCGCACGACACCGCGTGCCGCTACTGTCGTGCCCCCATTGCCGTGCTCGATACCGATGCGGTGGCGCGCACGTTGCGTGAACTCGACACCGCGGCCGTGCGGCGGGCCGCCGTCAGCGGACCGGAAGCTGCAGCAGCGGCAGTCATGGCCGGCGTACGTTTTGACCGCGCGGTGGCCGTTGAAGACCGGCTGGATGCGCAGAGCGGCGTCGACCTGATCGGTGTTGGCTTGGGCGTGTTGGCAGCACTGGTGTTTCACTAAGCGCGCCGCACGACAAGGGACTGTGCGCGGGGTGAGGCGTCTGCACGCGGCGCGGTCCGGCGACCGGTGGCGAGCCGAGCGGCGGCGCGCTAAAATGGCGCATCAACCTTGGCTGGAGTTGCGCTCATGAACCTTGCACAAACGATGGTGATCGCCGCGTTCGCGGTCGCCGCCAGCGCCTCGGCACAAACGCCCGCGCCGGCCGCAACCACAACGTCCGTCACCGCAGCGGCCAGCTGCCCGAAGCCCGATGCCCACCCGGGCCGCCTGGCGTCGGATAACGCGCGCCGGGGCTGGGGCAAGGAAGTCCAGGCGTGGACCGTCTGCATGAAGCAATACGTGGCGGAAATCCAGGCGCAGGCCGACGAGGCCGTCAAGGCCGCCAATGCCGCCGTGGCCCGGTCCAATGCCGCGGTCAACGAGTACAACGCGATCGTGAAAGACCTGCAGGCACAAACCGACGCCGCCGCCAAGTAACGGCGCGCATCCCCGTTCAGCGCTGCGGAAGGCGCTCCACACGGGCGACCACGCCGTCGAGGCAGGTCACGGTCGTGCGCTCGCGATCGCCGGGTTCCGCTTCCCATATATAGCGCGACACGCGGCGCGCCAGAGCCTCATCGAGTTCCTGGACCACCGTGGTGGGGGCGCCCGCCTCGGCCTCGATTTCGGCGCACTTCCGCGCGACATGGAAGTTCTTGCGGCGACTGGGTTCCGGATCGGGCTCGAATTCCGGATCCTCGGCCGAACTGTTCTTGGTCCACGCCACGATGCCCTTGTTGAAGCCGAGGGCGAGGTCGAGGTCCTTGCGCCGATAACGCCATACCTCCACGGCGTTCTCCTGGGTCCGCCCCGCGCGCATTTCCTGCGGCGTGCCGTACGCCTGCACGACGAAGGCACGTGGCATCCCGACGCCGACTTCCTTGCGGCTGGCCTTGGCGGCCCAGTCACCACCCGCATCGTCGTCCTGTACCCTGCCATTGTTGATCTGCAGGTCCACCCGCGCCTCTTTCTGCGCACCGGGGCACGGCTGCTGCTGATACGTAATCCGCCCCGCCTTGTCGACGCACTTGTAGACCTGCGCGGCGGCCGGCAACGCGAAGCCACCCAGCGCCAGCGCGACAAGCCACACGCCGTGCGCCGGCACCACGCTACGCAACAACGCGCGGCCGTTCTCCGCGTACGTCATGGCACCAACGTCCGCTCGACGTCGGCCACCTTGCCGCCGATGCAACTGAATGTGGTACGCATCTTTGGATCTCCCCCTTGCGGGTCATAGAAATAGCGGATACCGACGTTGTTACCCGGCAGTGCCTCCTGGCGATCCGCGTTCCCGATCTCCGCAAATACATGCTCGCAATACCGGCCGGCGATCACGAACCGACGATTTTGCGCGCCGCGCGTCGATGAATCCGCCACTGCGGCGGCCGGGGCGCTGGCCGGATTACCTGCGGCAGCGACCCCCGCAGCGCCGGTCGCGCTGTCGCGCCCCGCCGCGTCATCACGCAACCACGCGACGTTGGATCCGGCAAAACCCACAAGCAACGTGACGCTTTCGCGCGGCGCGTAGCGCCAAACCTCGGTCGCATTGTCGCGCGGCAAGCCCGGACGAATCTCCACCGGCGTGCCGCGGGCCCGCAACACCCAGCGCTTGGGCATGCCCACCACGACGCGGGCGTCCTTGGCCGCCGCTTCCCACAAGCTGGCCTCGTCGCGCGATTCGGCCTTGGGCAGCGTCACCGGGCGGCCGGCCTGCCCGCCAGTGCAGTTGAAATTCTGGTAGGTGACGTTGCCGTCCGCGTCGACGCACTTGACCACACCCTGCGTCGCGGCAGGCGCGGCAAGCCCCAGCAGCACGACCATTGCGAGGCCTGCCGCGACCCGCACGCCTGCCTGCCGGGACCGTCCATCCATTGCGCTATGATGCCTCATCATGACAACGATGCGCACTCCACAGGGCCGGTCGGGGCGCGCTGACCGACCGCAGGTTGCCCCATGCCTTCCCACGCCGTCGCCGCGGCATTCCCGGTAACCGCCGCGGCCCGCGCCGCCGCCGACGATGCGGCACAGGCCATCGCGCTGGCGCTGCGCGATGGCTTCGACCGCCACTACGCGCTGTTTCGCGACTGCGCCCGCGCCGCCAAGGGTCACTTCGAGTCCGCCAACTGGCGCGCGCTGCGGCACGTGGCCCGCGATCGCATCGACTACTACGATCGCCGCGTGCTTGAAACGGTGGACCGGATCGAGCGCGAGTTCAAGCTCGCGGGACTGGAGGGCGGCGGCGCCGACGCGCTGTGGGAGCGGGTGAAGCTCCACTACATCGGGCTCCTGATCGATCACAAGCAGCCGGAGTGCGCGGAGACGTTCTTCAATTCGGTGTCGTGCAAGATCCTGCACCGAACCTATTTTCACAACCGCTTCATCTTCGTGCGGCCGGCGGTCTCAACCCAGCACATCGAAGCCGATCCGCCGACCTACCGCAGCTACTATCCGCTCGAGCAGGGCGCGCGCCATGCGCTCATCGACATCGTGCTCGACTTCCGGCTGGAAACCAGGTTCGCGGATTTTCGACGCGACCTGCGGCACCTGCTGGCGGCATTTCGCAAGCGCACCCCGCGGCCGTTCCGGCCCGAGTCCAACCACCAGATCCAGGTGCTGTCCGCGCTCTTCTTCCGCGACCAGACCGCGTACGTGGTCGGCCGCATCGTCAACGGCATCCACAACATGCCGTTCGCGGTGGCGCTGAAGCACAGCTCCGCGCACACGCTGTACGTCGACGCACTGCTGCTCGACGAAACGGAGCTGGCGCTGCTGTTCTCGGCCAACCGCTCGTACTTCCTGGTCGACATGGAGGTACCGTCGGCCTATGTCGACTTCCTGCACGCGTCGCT
>JANMCS010000260.1:0-24136 GCA_031361405.1 Betaproteobacteria bacterium | reverse complement strand
GCGCGGTATTCGGCGCCATCGCGCGTGATGTAGTGGTCACCGGTCTTGCGCGCCGATTCGACGATGCGCCGCGACATCAGCATCGTGTTCTCGGCCAGCAGCGCCCTGATGCTGCGCTGCGCCGCATTGGCGCGGATCAGCTTGGCCGCAAATTCGGCGCCGGCCACCGCGTCGACGGTGGCGGAGGCGCGCAGCGCGGCGAGGTTCTCCATCCGTTCCAGCGAAAGACGCGCGCGCTCGACCTGGTAGACAAGGTCGATCGAGAGTCCGTAACTCGACAGGTGCGCCGCAACGTCCATCAGTGCCCGCACGCAGCGCGCGATATGACTCTTCACGGCAGCATGGGCCGCGGCGAATTCCGGGCCTGTGTTCGGCATCTCGACGAATTCATGCACCGCCGTCGACAATCCGGCGAACGGGGAATCGAGCGGGCGTTCCGCCGACGTGCGCTGCCGCACGCGTTGCGACATGCCGATCGCCTGCACCTGGCTGGCGAGAATCATCAGCGCTTCGTCGGCATCGCGACCGAAGCGACCCCCGGGACCTTCGCCGGGGGTTTCGTTGCCGGCGTCGAACAGCGCGACGAGGCCATCGAGCGTGGTGGCGGGCAACGCGGCAATCCACTGCGCATCGCGCGGGTCGGGAAAGAGCCGCCCGAAGAGCGCACCGAGGTCGTTGGGCGCGGGCGGCGCCGGCAGCACCTTCATCGCGATGCGGCCCACCAACTCCTGAAAGAATGCGGTGGCCCGGGGCAATCCGGTGTCGCACAGGAGGCCGATGCCGTCCATCTCGCGCATGGTGGCGCGCAGCAGTTGGCCCACGGCCAGGCGCCGATCGGGATGCCGGTCCAGCACGCCGAGAAAAAAGCGCAGCCGCGTCGCGGGCGAGGGGACACGTCCCGCACCTTCGCTACCTTCGTCGCTGTCGCCGCCGCGGCCCGCGCGCAGCCAGCCGCAGAAATGCTCGAGCCACGCGACCTGCTCGGCCAGCGGCGCATCACCGCGCGCGCCCGCGACCAGCCAGTCGATACCGACCACCGCAGCGCCGGGTTCCGCCTTCATCGCACGGCGCTCATTCCGGCGCCCGCCCGTAGCCTCCACCGCTCGGCGTCTCGATGACGAAGACGTCGCCCGGTTGCATCTCCACCTTGCAGGTGGCGCCGAATTCCTCGCGCGTGCCGTCGGTGCGCTCGACCCAGTTGCGCCCCAACGCGCCCGGGCCACCATCCGCCATGCCGAACGGTGGTACGCGCCGGTGATTGGCCAGCATCACCGCCGTCATAGCTTCGAGAAAGCGGATGCGCCGACTCGATCCATCCCCCCCGCGATACTGCCCCGCGCCGCCGCTGCCGCGCCGGATGCCGAAGGATTCGAGCCGCACCGGAAAGCGCCACTCGAGCACCTCCGGATCGGTGAGCCGCGAGTTGGTCATGTGCGTCTGCACCACACTGGCGCCCGCAAAGCCGGGACCCGCGCCCGCGCCGCCGGAGATCGTCTCGTAATACTGGTAAGTGGCATTGCCGAACGTGAAGTTGTTCATCGTGCCCTGTGACGCCGCCAGCACGCCCAGCGCGCCATACAGCGTATCGGTCATCGTCTGCGACGTTTCCACGTTGCCCGCCACCACGGCGGCAGGATAGCGCGGATTGAGCATCGAGCCCTCGGGAATCACGATGTGCAGCGGCTTCAGGCACCCGGCGTTCATCGGGATCTCGTCGTCGACCAGCGTGCGGAACACGTACAGCACCGCCGCCTTGCACACGGCCGACGGCGCGTTGAAATTGGTGGGCTGCTGCGCGCTGGTGCCGGTGAAGTCGATGGTGGCTTCGCGCGCGGCGCGATCGATGGTGATGGTGACCACGATTTTCGCCCCGCTGTCCATCTCGTATTCGAAATGGCCGTCATGCAGCACGTCAAGAACGCGGCGCACCGATTCCTCGGCGTTGTCCTGCACGTGGCCCATGTAGGCGCGCACCACCGGCAACGTGAAATGCCCGACCATCTTGCCCAGTTCCTCGGCGCCCCTGGCACAGGCGGCCACCTGCGCGCGCAGGTCGGCGAGATTCTGGTCCACGTTGCGCGATGGATAGGGGCCCGATGCCAGCAGGGCGCGCATCTCCGCGTCGAGAAAGCGCCCTTGCGCCACGAGCTGCACGTTGTCGAGCAGCACACCCTCCTCGTCCACATGGGTGGAATCGGGTGGCATCGAGCCCGGCGTGATGCCGCCGATGTCCGCGTGGTGACCGCGCGACGCGACATAGAACTCCGGTACCGCATCGGCGAGGAAGACCGGGGCGATCACCGTGACGTCGGGCAGGTGCGTGCCGCCGTTGTACGGCGCATTCAGCACGAACACATCGCCGCGCAACATGGTGCCGCTGCGGCGGTCGATGATCGTGCGCACCGATTCGCCCATCGATCCCAGATGCACCGGCATGTGCGGCGCGTTGGCAATGAGATGGCCTTCGCGGTCGAAGATCGCGCACGAAAAATCGAGGCGCTCCTTGATGTTGACCGAGTATGCGGTGTTGGCCAGCGTCACGCCCATCTGCTCGGCGATCGCCATGAAGAGGTTGTTGAACACCTCGAGCAACACCGGGTCCGCAGAGGTGCCGATGGCATGCACGCGCTGCGCCGCCTCGACCCGCTCCAGCACGATGTGGTCGCGCGGCGTGAGCGTGGCCCGCCAGCCCGGCTCGACGACAGTCGTGGCGTTCTGCTCGCGGATGACCGCCGGCCCGGGAATCGCATCGCCGGGGCGCAGGTCCGCGCGTTCGTATACCTGCGCGGCGCGGAACCCGCCTGCGGTGTAGATCGTGTGCGCGTGCAGCGGCGCCAGCGGTCCCGCGCGCGGCGCAAAAACAGGCGCCTCATCGGCCGCCGCTTGCGTGCGACCGATGGCCTCGACCGCCGCCGCCTCGATCACCAGCGCCTTACCCGGCATCAGGAAGCCATACTGCAGCCGATAGCGCCGTTCGAATTCCGCGACGATGGGCACCGGATCGAGGCCATGGGGAATCTCCAGCGTGGTATCGGTGCCATCGTACTTGAGGTGCAACCGCCGCTCACAGCTCACGCGATCGCGCGTAATGCCCTGACCGGTCACTTCCGCAATCGCCGTGCTCTCCAGCGCAGCCAATGTCGTGTCCGCCGCCAGCAAGGCCGCGGTCGACAGCACGGTTTCCACCGCCTGCTGGCGCAACGCGCGCACGTCGGCCAGACCCATGCCGTAGGCCGACAGCACGCCCGCCAGCGGATGGATGAATACGCGCATCATGCCCAACGCGTCGGCCACGAGGCACGCATGCTGGCCGCCCGCGCCACCGAAGCAGCACAACGTGTATTCCGTCACGTCGTAGCCGCGCTGCACCGAGATGTGCTTGATCGCGTTGGCCATGTTCTCGACAGCGATCTTGAGGAAACCTTCCGCCACTTCCTCCGCGGTACGCGCAACGCCGGTCTTCGCCGTGACGTCGAGTGCCAGTGCCGCAAACTGCCGGCGCACGACCTCGGCATCGAGTGCCTCGTTGCCTTCCGGCCCGAAGACCATTGGAAAAAGTTCCGGCACGACCTTCCCGACCATCACGTTGCAATCGGTGACGGTCAACGGGCCGCCGCGCCGGTACGCCGCCGGCCCCGGATTGGCGCCGGCAGACTCCGGGCCGACGCGAAAACGCGCGCCATCGAACGAGCAGATCGAGCCGCCACCCGCGGCCACCGTGTGAATGCTCATCATCGGCGCGCGCAGGCGCACGCCGGCCACTTCGGTGACATACGCGCGCTCGTATTCGCCGGCCCAGTGCGTGACGTCGGTGGACGTGCCGCCCATATCGAAGCCGATGATGCGGTCGAAGCCCGCCAGCCGCGACACTTCCACTGCGCCGACGATGCCGCCCGCCGGGCCGGACAGGATGGCGTCCTTACCCTGGAAGAGCCGGGCGTCGGTCAGGCCGCCGCTCGACTGCATGAACTGCAGGCGCGGTCCGCCGGACAGGGTGCCGCCGGTGAGATCCGCCTCGACCTGATCGACATAGCGGCGCAGGATCGGCGACAGGTAGGCATCGACCACCGTGGTGTCGCCGCGCGATACCTGTTTCATCAGCGGACTGACCTCGTGCGACACCGACACCTGCGTGAAGCCCAGGCGCCGTGCCAGCGCCGCGAGTTGCGCTTCGTGCTGTGGAAAGCGGTAGCCGTGCATCAGCACGATCGCCACGGCGCGGATGCCTGCCGCGAAGGTGGCGCGCAGGTCATGCTCCGCCGCAGCGAGATCGAGCGGCTGCACCAGCTCGCCGCGGGCACCGATGCGCTCGTCGATTTCGATCACGGTTTCATACAGCGGCGCGGGCAGGTCAATCCGCCGCACAAAGAGCTTGGGGCGATTCTGGTAACCGATCTGCAGTGCGTCGGCAAAGCCGCGCGTGATCACCAGCGCCGTGCGCTCGCCCTTGCGTTCGAGCAACGCATTGGTGGCCACCGTCGTGCCCATCTTGACCGCTTCAATGCGGTCCGCAGGGATCGACGCGCCGGGCGGAAGATCGAGCAGCGCGCGGATGCCGGCCACGGCGGCATCGGTGTAGCGACCGGGATTTTCCGACAGCAGCTTGTGCGTGACGAGCGTGCCATCGGGCCGACGGCCCACGATGTCGGTGAAAGTGCCGCCGCGGTCGATCCAGAATTGCCATTGTCCGCTCGAAGCCATAGCTATCCGCCAATTTGTAAATTTTGGGTGCCCAATGCCTGCGGCATCGAATCAGGGGTCGAAACAGATCGGCCGTGTGTTGCCCGCCATCCGCGTCAACGCCGGTCGACGTGCGGCGTCAACCACTGCGCGTCCAGTCGCGAAGGCTTGCGACCACCCGCCGGACCACGGTGCTCCAATCGCCCGCGGCTGTCTGTCTGAAGAGTCTCGCCAACGGATACCAGGGCGTCGTCTCGCCATCTTTGCTCCACCGATAATCGGTCGCCGTCGGCAGCAAAACCCACAGCGGCTTGCCCAACGCTCCGGCGAGATGGGCCACGGAGGTGTCGATCGAGATCACCAGGTCCATGGCCTCCACCATCGCCGCCGTATCGGAAAAGTCGACGAGTTCATCCTGATGCATATGGATGGATGCGAATCGTTGCAGTGCTGCGGCGTCACGCGGCAGGACCTCCGTTTGCAACGCGTGAAATTCCAGCGGCAGTTCCAGCAGGGGCTCCAGCAGTTCCAGCGGAATGCTGCGGGTTCGCAGAGGCCTGCGGTCCACGTTGCGATCCGCCTTGCCCGACCACGTCAATCCCACGCGGAGACGCCCGGACGGGCCAAGTCGGACGCGCCAATCGTTCTGCTTGTCCGGCAGCACGGCAAGATAGGGCACCTCGGCGGGAATCGTTGCGATGGTCGTGCCGAATGCGCGCGGCAGGCTCATGACCGGGCACTGCAGGTCGACATGCGGCATCGCCTCACCATCTTCAAGAATGACGATGTCGTCGCCCAGCGTCGCGAACAGCGGCACCAGAGGCGCCGGCGTCGCCACCACGACTGTCGCTCCGCGCCGGCGGATGAGCCGCGCATACCGGACGAACATGATGAAGTCGCCCAGCCCGACCTCCGGCAAGACCAGGACGGTCTTGCCCGCAAGATCCTCCCTTCCTGACCAGATGGGCAGGCCCGAAGCGGGCGATGCACCCTGCCTGAATTTGCTCTTCCACCGCCACTCGTACAGTTCCCAACCCTGCGCATACTCGCCTTGCAGCAGCAACAACTCCGCCTTGATGGTGTGCGCTTCGGCAAAATCGGGCCGGGCCGCGATGGCCCGCTCATGACTCAGCATCGCCTCGTCGAGGCGGCGCAGATCGGCGAGGAGCAGACCCTGGTTGTTGCAGGCCTCTGCATAGTCCGGACTGAGGGCAATCGCAGTTGCAAATGCAGCGAGCGCATCGTCAACGCGCTCCAGTTCCACCAGCAGCATGCCGCGGTTGTTATGGGCTTCAGCGTATCGCGGGCGCAATCCGATGGCCCGGTCATAACCTGAGAGGGCTTCGTCGAGGCGACCCAGCTCAGCGAGAAGCACCCCTCGATTGTTGTGTGCCTCGGCGTAGCCGGGGTGAATTGCAAGTGCCCGTTCGTAGCTGCGCAGCGCCTCCTCGACCCGACCCAGATCCGCAAGCACGATGCCCCGGTTGTAATGCCCGATGGCGAAATCGCCTCCGCATCCGATTGCCCGGTCGTAGCTTTCGAGCGCATCGCCGAGGCGCCTCTGCTGTCGGAGCAGGTTGCCCCGGTTGTTGTGAGCATCTGCAAAGTCGGGCTGCATCGCAATGGCCCGGTCAAAGCTTGCCAGCGCTTCGGTGCCGCGCTTCAACTCGGCAAGCAACTCGCCGCGTTTGCAATGCACGACCGCAAAACCCGGAGCTATCTCCAGCGCCCGGTCATAACTCGCCAGCGCATCGTCAAATCGCTTCACGCGATGGTACGCAACGCCCAGCCCGCCCAGGACCGTGGGCTGCCCGGGAGCAATCTGCAGCGATTGCCGCATCAACTCGATGGCTTCGGCAACGTGGCCGGAGGTCATCGCGATTTGCGCAAGCGGATTCAGGACAAAACTCTGCGGCGGAAAATTGGCGTGCAGTTGCTGGTACAGCAATGCTGCTTCGGACAAATGGCCCGCCTCGAAGCGCCTGTTTGCTTCACGCAACAACGCATTGGGATCGGTCGACAGCGGCTTGTCATATTGCATCGGACCATGCCTTCGTGGATCGAGTACCCGGGGTCCTGGAAGCGCCCGCTGTTGCCGCGGACTCTGCAGCGAGCTTCAAATGCAGCGATACCCGAGTGCCCGAGATGCCAATCAACTGCGTCAGCCTCGACGCGTCATTCTAAAGCGATGCCGCGGCACGGGCCGCTTGATCGTAACTGCCGGAAAGGCTGCGCAGGAAGCGCGCCAGTTCGCCCAGTTCGTAATTCTGCGCCGCCTCGCCGCTCATGCTGGACACGAGGCACGCTTCGCGTACTTCGCGGTACCTGGCGATGTGCTGCTGCCCCTTGGCGGTGGTGGTGAACAGCACCTCCTTGCCGCGCTTGTCCGACTTGACGAGCGCCAGCGCCACCAGCTTCTTCAGCGCATACGCCACGACGTGGGTATCCTCGATGTTGAGCATGAACGCGATGTCGGCCAGCTTTTTTTCGCGCGCACGATGATTGACGTGATGCAGCAGCAGCACTTCGAGCGTGGTGAGATCGTGGATGCCGGCCGCCGCCATGCACCGCACCACCCAGCGATCGAAGGCATGGCCGGCGACGATCAGCCCGAATTCGAATTCGGAAAGCTCGCGGCTTCTTTCCGAGACCAGATGCGACGACGACACGAAGAGCCGCGGCGCCGCGGCCGCGAGGGCGGGGGCCGGTCGCGTGGCGGGCGGCGGCGAAGGTGAGGTCCTGGGACGGCGTGCAGCCATGCTTTCCTCCGGCGGCGCCATGCCTTCAGGCACGGCGTTAACAAATAATGTTGACAAGATGCTAACGATATATCTATATTTTGTCACTATTGTTTAGCCACCACCCCGGCGCTGGCTGCGTGACGCCGGCTTTCCCGACAAGGCTTCGCGCATGCTCGGCATCCTGACGCTCGATACGCACTTCCCGCGCATCCCCGGCGACGTCGGCGCTGCGGAAACCTTCGCGTTTCCAGTGCGGATCGTCGCGGTCAAAGGCGCAGATGTGGAAGGTGTCGTGCATCGGCAGGAGCACGCGTTGCTGGCGCGCTTTACGGCCGCCGCGCGCGACCTGGCGGCCGCCGGTTGCCTCGGCATCACCACCACCTGCGGCTTTCTCGCGCGCTGGCAACAGGACCTGGCAGACGCCGCCGGCGTGCCGGTGCTCACGTCCGCCCTGCTGCAGCTGCCGCTGCTGGCGCGCTGCGTGGCCGCGGGCAAGCGGGTGGGCGTGCTCACGTACTCGGCGCCGGATCTCGATCGCGCTACGCTCGCCGCCGCCGGGGCTGACCCCGATACGCCGGTCGAGGACGTGGGCGCGGACAGTTATTTCGCCCGCACCATTCGCCATGGCAGCGCCACACTCGATCGCGGGCAGATGGCCGCCGACGTCGTTGCGGCGGGCACGCGCCTGCTGGGGCGTCACCCCGACCTCCGCGTCATCGTGCTCGAGTGCGCCAACATGCCGCCCTACCGCGACGCGCTGGCCGCGCAGTTGCGCCTGCCGGTGTTCGATGCCGCCCAGGCCGCCGCCTGGTTCTATGCCGGTTTGCCCGCCACCGCCCCGCACTACGGGCGCGGTGATTTATGGTAATAATCCCACCATCCGCGCATGAGGCATGTGCCCCTGCGCCCGACAGGAGACCTTCGATGAAACGTTTGACCGCCGTCGCATTCGGCCTGGTATTCGCGCTGCCCGTTCTCGCGCAGACCAAGTGGGACCTGCCCACCGCCTACCCGGCCACCAATTTCCACACCGAGAACGTCGTGCAGTTCGCCAACGACGTTGACAAGGCCACCGCGGGCAAATTGAAGATCCAGGTGCACCCCAATGCGTCACTGTTCAAGGCGCCCGAGATCAAGCGCGCCGTGCAGGGTGGCCAGGCGCAGGCGGGCGAGATCCTGCTCGTCAATTTCGAGAACGAGGACCCGATGTACGGCATCGACGGCATCCCGTTCCTCGCCACGTCCTACGGCGAATCGATGAAGCTCTACAAGGCCTCGAAGAAGGCGCTGGACGACAAGTTGGCCAAGCAAGGCATGAAGCTCCTGTACACGGTGCCATGGCCGCCGCAGGGCATCTACACGAAGAAGACGCTCGCCTCCGCCGCTGACATGAAAGGCCTGAAGTGGCGCGCGTACAGCCCGGCCACATCCAAGATCGCCGAGCTGGTTGGCGCGCAGCCCGTCACGGTACAGGCAGCGGAAGTGTCACAGGCGCTGGCCACCGGCGTGATCGATTCGTACATGTCCTCCGGCGCCACCGGCTTCGACTCCAAGACCTACGAGCACATCAAGAACTGGTACGACACGCAGGCATGGCTGCCCAAGAACGCCGTGATCATCAACCTCAAGGCTTTCGAGGCGCTCGACAAGCCTACGCAAACGGCACTGCTGAAGGCTGCCGCCGAAGCCGAAACGCGCGGGTGGAAGTTGTCCGAGGAAAAGAACGGCTGGTATGTCGACCAGTTGAAGGGCAAGGGCATGAACATCCTCAAGCCCAGCGACCAACTGACCGGCGACCTGCGCAAGGTGGGGAACTACATGCTCGCCGAGTGGCAGCGCAAGACGGGCGACGACGGCAAGAAGGTCATCGAAGCCTACCGCGTCCAGCAGTAGCAAAATGCGCCGGCAACTCGACCGCCTGTACAGCGCCGCCGGATTCCTGGCGGCGTTGTTCATGGTCGGCACGCTCGTGATGGTGTTGCTGGGCATCACGGGCCGCCTGCTCAACTTTCACGTGCCGGGCACCGATTCGTATGCCGGCTACTGCATGGCCGCGTCCGGATTCCTGGCGCTGGCCTATACGTTGCAAAAAGGCGAGCACATCCGCGTGACGCTGTTGCTCGAGCACCTGGGCCAACGCGCGGGGCGCGCGCTCGAGCTGTGGTCGCTCGGCGTGGCCACGCTGCTCTCGGGCGCCTTCGCATACTTCAGCATCCGCCTCTCGTTCCAGTCGTGGGACTTCAACGACATCTCCACCGGCAACGATGCGACGCCCCTGTGGTTGCCGCAGTTGGCGATGGCCTTCGGTGTCACCATCCTCTTCATCGCGTTCATCGACGACTTCGTCCGCGAACTGCAGGGCAAGCGCATCCGCAAGGCCCCCACCGAGGCATTGCACAATGAATGAAGCGCTGATCACCACGCTGCTGATCGTCACGCTGTTCCTGCTGCTCGGCAGCGGTGTCTGGATCGGCCTCGCGCTGGCCGGCGTCGCGTGGATCGGCATGGAGCTGTTCTCGTCGCGGCCCGCCGGCGATGCGATGGCCGTCACGATCTGGGGTTCGGCGTCGTCGTGGACGCTCACCGCGCTGCCGCTCTTCGTGTGGATGGGCGAAATCCTGTTCCGCACGCGGCTTTCCGAGGACATGTTCAAGGGCCTGGCGCCGTGGCTCGAGCGCGTTCCGGGACGCCTGCTGCACACCAACATCATCGGCTGCACGATCTTCGCCGCGGTGTCGGGCTCGTCGGCCGCCACGTGCGCCACGATCGGCAAGATGACGTTGCCCGAATTGAAACGCCGCGGCTATCCGGAGGACATCACCATCGGCACGCTGGCCGGCGCGGGCACGCTCGGATTGCTGATACCACCGTCAATCATCATGATCGTCTACGGCGTCACCGCCAACGTGTCCATTGCCGAGCTCTTCATCGCGGGCGTGCTTCCCGGCATCCTGCTGGCGTCGATGTTTTCCGGATACATCGTCATATGGGCGCTGCTCAATCCGGACAAGGTGCCCAAAATCGTCGAACGCACGACGTTCATGCAGAAGCTGCATGCGTCGCGCCACCTGATTCCCGTCGTCCTGCTGATCGCGCTGGTGCTGGGTTCGATCTACGTCGGCGTGGCCACGGCCACCGAGGCCGCGGCCTTCGGCGTCGTCGGCTCGCTGTTCCTGTCGTGGGCCCAAGGTTCGCTCAATCGCGCCACGCTGTATTCGAGCCTGATGGGCGCCACCAGCCTCTACTGCATGATCGCGTTGATCCTGTCCGGCGCCGCGTTCCTCACGCTGGCGATGGGCTACATCGGGTTGCCGCGCCACCTCGCCGAATGGATCGGCGGGTTGGGGTTGAGTCCGTTCGTGCTGATCATTGCGCTCACCGGCTTCTACATCGTGCTGGGTTGTTTCCTCGATGGCATCTCGATGGTGGTGCTCACGATGGGCGTGATCCTGCCCACGGTCGAGAAGGCCGGCATCGACCTCCTGTGGTTCGGCATCTTCATCGTGCTGGTGGTCGAGATGGCGCAGATCACGCCGCCGGTGGGGTTCAACCTCTTCGTACTGCAGGGCATGACCGGCCGGCAGATCACCTGGATCGCGCGCCACACGATTCCGATGTTCCTGCTGATGGTCGTGGCCGTGCTGCTGATCTGGTTCGCGCCGGGCATCATCACTTACCTGCCGCAGCAGATGAAGGTCGGCTGACGGCAATTTCGCGATGAGCGCGACCGATGCCGCCCTCATCGACGCGTTCTGCGACCAGTTGTGGCTGCAGGACGGCCTGGCGCCGACGTCGCTGGAGAGCTATCGGCGTGATCTCAACGCATGGTCGGCGTGGCTGGGCGAAGGCGGCATGCTCACGGCGGATCGCGGCGCGGTCGATGCGTGGCTCGCCGCGCAATACAAGGAGGGCGCCAAGGCCACGTCGGTGGCGCGGCGGCTGTCCACGTTGCGCCGCTTCTATCGGCTGCAACTGGAGCGGGCCACCATCCGTGACGATCCCACGTTGCGCGTGCGCGCGCCGCGCAAGCCGCAGCGCCTGCCCAAGCTGCTGTCCGAGGCGCAGGTCGAGTCCCTGCTGGCCGCGCCAGATGTGAACACGCCGCTCGGCGTGCGCAACCGCGCGATGCTCGAGACGCTCTATGCCACCGGCTTGCGGGTGTCCGAACTCACCGGCCTCAAGATCGCGCAGGTGGGCCTCGCGGCCGGCGTGGTCCGCGCGCTGGGCAAGGGCAGCAAGGAGCGGCTGGTGCCGCTGGGCGAGGAAGCGGTGGCGTGGCTACAGCAATACCTCGACACGGTGCGGCCCACGCTGGCCGGTGACGGCAAGAGCGATGCGCTGTTCCTGACCGCGCGGCAAGGACCGATGACGCGGCAAGCCTTCTGGGCGTTGCTGAAGCGTCTCGCCGTAGGTGCGGACATTCCCGCCGCGGCCCTGTCGCCGCACGTGCTGCGCCATGCGTTCGCTACACATCTCCTCAATCACGGCGCCGACCTGCGCGTGGTGCAACTGCTGCTGGGACACGCCGACATCACCACCACCACCATCTACACGCACGTCGCGCGCGAGCGCCTGAAGCGGCTGCACGCGCAACATCACCCGCGCGGCTGAAGCACGTGTACCGGTGTCGCGTACAATCCGGCCGCAACGCAATTTCCATTCACCGGTACCCATGAGTCCTCTTGCCGCCGCTTCGAAATTTGCCCAGCGGCAGTTGTTGCTCTGGCAGTCCCGACGGCGCTGGCGCGACGGCGACGGCGGTGATCCGTCCGCCATCGCGCCCGGCGCGGCCATTCCGTATCGCTGCAACCTGTGCGGCACCGCCAATCGCGGCACGCTGGCGCAACTGGCGCGCGAAATTCCATCGTGCGCGCACTGTGGCTCCAACGTGCGCTTTCGCGCGATGGCCTACCTGGTCACGCGCGAAGTGCTGGGCCGCCCTGCGGTGCTCACCGACCTTGCGCCGCATCGCACCATCACCGGCATCGGTCTCACCGACGCCGACGCGTATGCGCGGCCGCTCGCCGCGGCCTTCGCCTACGAGAACACGTGGTTTCATGCCGAGCCCCGCGTCGACATCACGCAGATCGACGCATCGCGGGAGGGCCGCTACGACTTCGTGATTTCCAGTGATGTCTTCGAGCACGTGCTGCCGCCGGTCAACCGTGCCTTCGTCAACGCGCGGCGCCTGCTCAAGCCCAACGGCAAGTTCATCTTTTCGGTGCCGTTCAATCTTGAAGCGCAGACCGCCGAGCACTATCCCGACCTGCACGACTGGTCGTTGGCCGATGTCGACGGCACGTGGACGCTCAACAATGTCACCGCGGATGGCCGGGCGCAGCGCTTCACCGACCTCGTCTTCCACGGCGGGCCGGGCTCCACGCTCGAGATGCGGCTCTTCTCGCTCGATGCGCTGCAGCGCGAATTCGCCGCCGCGGGATTCAGCCGCATCCGCATCGCCGCCGAGCCGTGGCTGCCCTTCGGCATCCACTGGCCGGAGCCGTGGTCGGTGCCGATCGTCGCCACCGCGTAGAGCGCAGGACGCAGGGGGCATGGGCAAGGACAGGCATCCGGTCACCAACGCGGTGCGCATGCTGCGCGACCACAACGTGGCGTTCACGCATCACCCCTACGAATACGAGGACCGCGGCGGCACCGCGGTCTCGGCGCGCGAGCTTGGTGTTACCGAACACGCGGTGATCAAGACGCTGGTGATGGAGGACGAGGCGAAGCGTCCGTTCGTCATGCTGATGCACGGCGACCGCGAGGTGTCCACCAAGAATCTGGCGCGGCTGCTCGGCGTAAAGTCCATTGCGCCCTGCATGCCCGCGGTGGCGGATCGCCACTCGGGCTATCAGGTCGGCGGCACCAGCCCCTTCGGCACGCGCAAAGTGATGCCGGTGTACCTGCAGGTTTCCATTGTCGACCTGCCCTACCTCTACATCAACGGCGGCCACCGCGGCTATCTCATCGGCATGAAGCCGGTTGATCTCGAACGGGTGCTGCGGACGATTCGCGTGGACGCGATGGCGTGACGCGCGCTTCGCGTCAGCGCGTGCGCTCGATCTCGATGCCGAGCTCGCGCACGCCGGCCAGCGCCGCGAGCTTGGCCACCCGCACCTTTACCCACGGCGCGCCGAATTCGGTGAGCACCAGTTGCGCCACTTCGTGCGTGAAGCGTTCGAGCAACGGTGGCGGCGACGCCTTGGCATACGCCTGGATGCGCGCGACCACGGCGCTGTAGTCGAGCGCATCGGCCAGATCGCCGCTGGTGAACGCCGTTGCCGAGGGCATGCCTATCTCGAGGTCGAGCCGGATGGTCTGCGGCAGATGCCGCTCCCACTCGTACACGCCGATGCGGGTCTCGACGCGCAGGTCGTGGATGAAGATCTTGTCCATGGGCCCAATCCGGATGCGGGGTGACAGGTTGCCAGCGTTGCTTTCCGGTGCGGATGACCGGCGTTGCATTTTCCGGTGGCCCCTACCTTGATGCGCTAGAATCGTGACGGATTCTACCTTGCCCCCTTTTAAGCCCCGGACCCGACATGCTCGCCGCCATTCTCATCGTCGTTGGCGCCTATCTGATCGGGTCCGTTTCGTTTGCGGTGATCGTCAGTCGCGCGTTCGGCTTGCCCGACCCGCATGAGTACGGCTCCGGCAATCCCGGTGCCACCAATGTGCTGCGCACCGGCAACAAGAAGGCCGCGATGCTCACGCTGGCCGGCGATGGCCTGAAGGGACTCGTCGCCGTGCTGCTCGCGCAATGGCTGTCTCCGCTCACCGGCGCGCCGGCGTGGGTGGTACCCGCCGCGGCACTCGCGGTGTTTCTCGGCCACCTGTTCCCGGTGTTCCACCGCTTTGCCGGCGGCAAAGGTGTGGCCACCGCCGCGGGCATCGTGTTCGCGCTGCATTGGCCGCTCGGATTGGCGCTGCTCGTCGTATGGGCGACGATGGCATTCGGTTTCAAGATTTCATCGCTGGCCGCGCTGACCACCGCCGTGCTGCTGCCGCTGGGCGCGTTTTACGTCTTCGGCAACGAACTGGTGGCGTGGGCGATGGTGCCGATATGCATCCTGCTGTTCTGGCGGCATCGCGCCAATATCAGGCAGCTGATCGAAGGCAAGGAGCGCTCGATCGGGCGCACCTGACGCCGTGTGACCCGAGGCCGCCGCCGTAATGCCCGTCTTCAGGCACGGTGACGTCGGCCTCTTCTACGAGGTACGGGGCGAAGGGAAGCCGTTGCTGCTGCTCGCCGGGTTGGCGGCGGACAGTTCGTTCTGGGTCGCCGCGGTCAACGCATTGGCCGCGCAGCGCCAGGTCATCCTGATCGACAATCGCGGCTGCGGCAGGACCACGCCGCTCAACACCGCGCCGAGCATCCGCACGATGGCGGACGACTGCATGGCGTTGGCGTCGCACCTGCAATTGTCGCGCGTGGATGTCGTCGGCCACTCGATGGGCGGGATGATCGCCCAGGCGTGCGCACTGCATCATCCGGCGCGTGTCGACCGGCTGGTGCTCGCCGCGTCGGCACCGGTGAACACCGCGCGCAACAACGATCTCTTCGCCACGTGGGCCGCGATGTTCGAGACCGTCGACCGCGCCACGTGGTTTCGCAATCTGTTCTACTGGGTATTTTCGCAGCGTTTCTTCGAAGACCAAGCCAAGGTGGGAGCGCTGGTGCAACTCGCCAGCGGCTATCCGTACCAGCAAAGTGCGCAGGCGCTGCGGGCACAGGTGGCGGCGATCGCGAGTTTCGACACCACCGCCGCACTGGCATCGATCCATGCGCCCGCGCTGGTGCTGGCCGGCACCGACGATCAATTGTTTGCCGTGGCCAGCAGTGCGGCGTTTGCGCGTGCGCTGCCCCACGCCACCTTCGAGGCCATCGAAGGCGCGGCACATTCCATCCCCAACGAATTCCCGCAGGTGTTCAACCGCAGCGTACTCAACTTCCTGGCTGCGCCACCGGCGCGTTGAGCGACGCGAGTTCCCACCGCGGCTTGACGGTGAACGCGCTGTCGCCGTGCTCCCCGGCCGCGAGTCGCAGCGCGCCCACCAGCGCGATCATCGCGCCGTTGTCGGTGCAGAACACGAGTTCGGGAAAGTAGACATGGGCGCCGCGCGCGGCTGCATCGCGCACCAGCCGCGCGCGCAGGTCGCGGTTGGCGCCCACGCCGCCGGCCACCACGAGGCGCGTGCGACCGCTGGCCGCCAACGCCGCCATGGTCTTGGCCGCCAGCACGTCGACGATCGCGGCCTGGAATTCGCGGGCGATGTCGGCCTTGCGCGCGTCCGGCAGCGTCTCGGGCGCGACCCCACCCGCTTCGCGCCGCGCGAGTGTGGCCACGGCGGTCTTCAATCCCGAAAAACTGAAATCGAGGTCGCCCGAATCGAGCATCGGACGCGGCAAGCGCACTGCGCCCGGCGTGCCGTGTTCGGCCAGCGCCGCCAGCGCCGGGCCACCCGGATACGGCAGGCCCAGCATCTTGGCCGTCTTGTCGAAGGCCTCGCCGGCCGCGTCATCCAGCGTGTCCCCCAGCAACCGGTAGCTGCCAACCCGCTCGACGTCGAAAAGTTGGCTGTGGCCGCCGGATACCAGCAACGCGACAAAGGGAAACGCCGGCTTGTCCGCCGCGAGCAGTGGCGACAGCAGATGGCCTTCCAGATGGTGGACGCCAATGGCCGGCCGGTTGAGCGCAAACGACAGTGCGGACGCCACGCTGGCGCCCACCAGCAGCGCGCCGGCGAGGCCCGGTCCCTGCGTATAGGCGATGCCATCCAGGTCCGCCAGCGTAAGGCCGGCACCCGCCAGCACCTGCCGGACCAGGGGGATCACGCGCTGGATGTGGTCGCGCGAGGCCAATTCCGGCACGACGCCGCCGAATTCCTGGTGCATCGCCACCTGCGAGTGCAGCGCATGGGCGAGCAGACCCCGGACCGTGTCGTACACGGCCACGCCGGTCTCGTCGCAGGAGGTCTCGATACCCAGGACAAGCATGGCCAAACGCCTTGAGTCCGCGGAAAACCTGAAATCATACAGGGGCTTGCAGGTCATCCCGATCTCGACTATAGTAGCGGGCTGCCGATAACCATCGGCGTAACACAGCAATTTGCAACTCGATCAGCCCCAGGCGATCCAGATCCAATTAATTTCGACCAAGAAACCTAGGAAAAGACACCCATGCCGAGCGTCCGCGTCCGCGAAAACGAGCCCTTCGAGGCAGCGCTTCGCCGTTTCAAGCGCACCATCGAAAAAACGGGCCTGCTGACGGAGCTGCGAGCTCGCGAGTTCTACGAAAAGCCCACGGCCGAGCGCAAGCGCAAGAAGGCTGCTGCGGTCAAGCGCCACTACAAGCGCATCCGCAGCCAGCAACTGCCGCCGAAATTGTTCTGACCGGCAACATGCCGCGCGGGCCGCACCAGCGGGCCGCGTGCAGGGCGATGCAAGGGGCGAAGCGATTCGCCCCTTTTTGTTTCCGCAGTCCAGAGCAGCTTCCAGCGACGAGACCACGATGACCCTCAAAGAGCGCATCACGGACGACATGAAGATGGCGATGCGCGCGAAGGACACGGCGCGACTGTCCACCATCCGGCTGGTGCTGGCGGCAATCAAGCAGCGCGAAGTCGACGAGCGCATCGTTGTCACCGATGCCGACGTGTTCGCCATCCTCGACAAGATGGTCAAGCAGCGGCGTGACTCGATCACGCAGTTCGAAGCCGGCAAGCGGCCCGACCTCGTGGCCATCGAGCGCGCCGAACTTGACGTGCTCGCCACCTACCAGCCGCAGCCACTTTCCGAGACTGCAATCGCCGCCGCCATCGACGCCGCCGTGGTCGCCACCGGGGCGGCCGGCCCCGCAGGCATGGGCAAGGTGATGGCCGAACTCAAGACCCGGCTGGCCGGGCGCGCCGACATGACCGCCGTGGCCACCAGGGTCAAGGCGAAACTCGTTTCCTGAATGGCAATGCCCGCGCCTTCGGCGCACCATAGTCACCGGTGAAGCGGCGCCATGATCCCCAACGATTTCATTGAGACCCTGCTCGGACGCGTCGACATCGTCGAGGTGATCGACCGGTTCGTCCCGCTGAAGAAAGCGGGCGCCAACTACATGGCGTGCTGCCCGTTCCACAGCGAGAAGTCGCCGTCATTCAGCGTCAGCCCCACCAAGCAGTTCTATCACTGCTTCGGCTGCGGCGCGCACGGCACGGCCATCGGCTTCCTGATGGAACATGCAGGTAAATCCTTTCCCGACGCGGTGGAAGAGCTGGCGCGCGACGCCGGCCTCGACGTTCCCCGCGACGAACGTCCTGGCGACAAGGAACGCCGCGCCGAAGCGCAGGATCTGAACGAACTGCTGCTCGCCGCGGCCCGCTTCTATCGCGCGCGACTGAAGGATGCGCCCACCGCCATCGACTACCTGAAGGCGCGCGGACTCACTGGCGAAATCGCGGCGCGCTTCGGCATCGGCTACGCACCGGAGGCGTGGCAAGCGCTGGCCGAAGTCTTTCCGCGCTATGACGAACCCGCGCTCGATGCCGCCGGCCTCGTCATCAACGGCGACGGCGGCAAGCGCTACGACCGCTTTCGCGACCGCGTGATGTTTCCCATCCACGACAGCCGGGGCCGCGTGATCGGATTTGGCGGACGCGTGCTCGGTACCGGCGAGCCCAAGTACCTCAATTCGCCCGAAACGCCGGTGTTTTCGAAGGGGCGCGAACTCTACGGGCTCTTCCTCGCGCGCAACGCGATCCGCGATGCCGGTCGCGTGGTGGTCGTCGAAGGCTATATGGACGTCGTGGCGCTGGCGCAACACGGCGTCGACCATGCGGTGGCCACGCTGGGCACCGCCACGACGCCGGTGCACGCGCAGAAGCTCTTCCGCCTGACCGACAGCGTCGTGTTCTGCTTCGACGGCGACAACGCGGGCCGCAAGGCCGCATGGCGCGCGCTCGAGAATGCGCTGCCGGTGCTGGCCGATGGCAAGAACGCGTCGTTCCTGCTGCTGCCCGACGGCGAGGATCCCGACGACTTTGTCCGGCGGCGCGGCAAGGCTGCCTTCGAGGCCGCCATCGACAACGCCGTTCCGCTGTCGGAATTCATGCTGGCGGAACTGGCCGTGCGCCACCCGCCCGCCACGGCTGAAGGGCGCGCCGCGCTGGTCGCGGCGGCGGCGCCGCTGCTGGCGCAAATCGCCGCCCCCGTGCTGGCCGCGATCATGCGCCGGCGACTGGCCGAGATGTCCGGGCTGCCGGACAGCGAGCTCGCGCTGCTGTTGCCGAAGGCACCCGCGCATCCGGTGGCCGAGCCGCAGCGCCTGACCTTCGCACCGGCGGGCACCACGCGCCCCGCCCGGCCGCGCGCCCGCAATGGGGTGCGGCAACCGCCATCACTGGCGCGGCAACTGATCCAGGGCCTGCTGCTGCAGCCCAACCTGGGGCGGACGCTGCCCTTCCCCCGGCCGGACGACGATTCACCCGAAGGCAACGCGCTTGCAGTCCTCGCCACCTACTGCGCCGACGCCACCGGCGACCTGAGTCCTGCCGGCCTGATCGAAGTCTTTGTCGGCAGTCGCCACGCGGACCTGTTGGCCGACATCCTCGCCGCCGCCGATGACCATGGCCTGGACGCCACCGCGGTCGAGGCGCAGGTCCGCGACGGGCTGGACCGATGGTGGCAGAAGGCGCGGCGCGAGGGCGAAACGGTGCCCCTCACCGGCATGACGCCGGCGTCGGATGAGGAAGTCAAACGTTTGAAACAACTCGATTTTATCCGCCAGCGCGTGGCCGGCGTGGCCACCGCCACACCCGCCGAACGAGGCCCGGACGCGCCTGCGGACCAACCCTTCACATGATATAATTTGCGGTTTTTCGGCGTCGGCCCCACATAGCGTGGCTATCCAGGTCAACGGACGGCTCGATGAGGGTGCGCGGCGCCGGCGCCGGTGAAGCGCGCCTTGCCCGTCCGCTGCACCCGCCGTCACAACCGCTGCCGCATTGATTCACTCAAGGATGACCATGGCCACGAAGCCCGCCCGGAAAATCAAACTGAAGCCCAAGGCCAAGAACCGGCCGGCGAAGCCCGCGTCCCGCAAGACGTCCAAAGCGGCCAAACCTGCCAAAAAGCCGGTCACCCGCAAGGCGGTAGGCAAGGCCAAGCCGGCGGGCAAGAAGCCGTCCCGGCCGGCGCTGAAGAAGTCCACGACGAAGAAGCCCGCGGCCGCGCAAAAGAAGGCCGCACCCAAGGGCAAACCGGTCGCAAAGAAGCCGGTGGCCAAGGTCAAGCCGGTTGCGAAGCCGGTCGCCAGGCACGCTGCCAAGCCTGCCGCGAAGCCGGTCGACAGGCACGCCGCCAAGCCTGCCGCGAAACCCGCGCCCAAGACGTCCGCCAAACCATCCGCCAAGCTGCTGCCCAAAGGCGCTGCCAAGGCCGGCGTTCCCGCCAAGGTCGCGGGCAAGGCCGCCGTCGCCATCGCCAAGGCCGCGCCCAGGATTGCCGCGCCCGCCAAGGGCGCCGCGGCGCCGGTGAAGGCCGTTCCGCTGTCCGCCAAGGCCCAGGCCGCCGCTGCCAAGATTGCAGCCGCCATTGCCAAGGCCAACGCCGCTGCGGCGCCCGCGCAAAAGTCCACGCCGAGCGAAATTGCCGCCAAGCTGGCCGGCAAGCGCGCGGAAGATGCCGCCACCAAGAAGGGCCGCAAGCATGCCGATCTGGCGCCGCGTGAACTCACGCCCGCCGACGTCGAGGCCCGCAAGCGCCGGCTGAAGACGCTGATCGTGCTCGGCAAGGAGCGCGGCTTCCTCACCTACGCCGAAATCAACGATCACCTGCCGGACGACATTCTCGACGCCGAGCAGATCGAGGGTGTGATCTCGATGATCGGCGACATGGGCATCCAGGTCTACGACGAAGCGCCGGATGCCGACACGCTGCTGATGGCCGAAACGCCGGCCACGGTGCCCGCCGAAGACGTCGAGGAAGAAGCCGAAGCGGCTGCGTCCACGCTCGACTCCGAATTCGGCCGCACCACCGATCCCGTGCGCATGTACATGCGCGAGATGGGCTCGGTCGAACTCCTCACCCGCGAAGGCGAAATCGAAATCGCCAAGCGGATCGAGGAAGGTCTGAAGCACATGATCATGGCCATCTCGGCGTGCCCGATGACGGTCCAGCAAATCCTCGACATCGCCACCAAGATCGAAAAGGACGAACTGAAGATCGACGACCTGGTCGACGGGCTGCTCGATTTCAAGGAAGAGCTGGCACCGATCGACGACAGCGACGACGAGGAAACCGAGGAAGACGAGGCCGATGCCGGCAAGCTGGCCAGCGAAAACCTCGAGCGCCTCAAGGTGGCGGCGATGGAGAAGTTCAACGCCATCCGCAAGCACTTCACGCGCCTGCTCGTCGTGCTGCAGAAGGAGGGCCACAAGGCGCCCAAGTACGTCGAGCTGCACAAGAAGATCTCGGGCGAGCTGACGCAGATCCGCTTCTCGGCGCGCCAGGTTGAAAAGCTCTGCGACTCGGTGCGTACCGAGGTCGACAACATTCGCCAGATCGAACGCAAGATCCAGGACCTTGTGGTGAACAAGGGCGGCATGCCGCGCCCGGAATTCATCAAGGCATTCCCGACCAACGAAACGTCGCTGCGCTGGATCGACCGCGAAGTGGCCGCGCAGCACAATTTCAGCGAGCAGCTGGCCAAGTACCGGCAGGCCATCGTCGAGCAGCAGCAAAAACTGCTCGACCTGCAGACGCGCGTGATGATTCCGCTGAAGGACCTGAAGGACATCAACAAGCAGATGTCCACGGGTGAAGCCAAGGCGCGCAAGGCCAAGCGTGAAATGACCGAGGCCAACCTGCGCCTCGTGATCTCGATCGCCAAGAAATACACCAACCGCGGCCTGCAGTTCCTCGACCTGATCCAGGAAGGCAACATCGGCCTGATGAAGGCGGTGGACAAGTTCGAATATCGCCGCGGCTACAAGTTCTCGACCTACGCCACGTGGTGGATCCGGCAGGCGATCACCCGCTCGATCGCCGACCAGGCGCGCACCATCCGCATCCCGGTGCACATGATCGAGACGATCAACAAGATGAACCGCATCTCGCGGCAGATCCTGCAGGAAACGGGGCAGGAGCCCGATCCGGCAACGCTGGCCGAGAAGATGGAGATGCCGGAGGAGAAGATCCGCAAGATCCTCAAGATCTCCAAGGAACCGATC
Source organism: Betaproteobacteria bacterium (assembly GCA_031361405.1). Classification (GTDB taxonomy): domain Bacteria; phylum Pseudomonadota; class Gammaproteobacteria; order Burkholderiales; family Casimicrobiaceae; genus VBCG01. The sequence goes on along the minus strand of JANMCS010000260.1, from coordinate 2,492 downwards.
TCGATGGAAACGCCGATCGGTGACGACGACGATTCGCATCTCGGCGACTTCATCGAGGACCAGTCCACGGTGGCGCCGTCCGATGCCGCGGTCAACTCCAGCCTGCGCGATGTCTGCAAGGACATCCTCGACACGCTGACGCCGCGCGAGGCCAAGGTGCTGCGCATGCGTTTCGGCATCGAAATGAACACCGACCACACGCTGGAAGAGGTCGGCAAGCAGTTCGATGTCACGCGCGAGCGCATCCGCCAGATCGAAGCCAAGGCGCTGCGCAAGTTGCGGCACCCGTCACGGTCGGAGAAGCTGCGGAGCTTTCTCGAAGGCGAGTGAGCGCGGCGGCCGCAGGCCAAGCGCGCAGCGCCTGTCGCCGCGCGACCGAGCTGCGCCCGACAGGTAAGTGACAAGGCATCCGGAGTGCCAGCGGAGGGCGCGAGTGAGCGCGGCGGCCGCAGGCCAAGCGCGCAGCGCCTGTCGCCGCGCGACCGAGCTGCGCCCGACAAGCAAGGTGACGCGGCATCCGGAGTTCAAACGGAGGGCGCGAGTGAGCGCGGCGGCCGCAGGCCAAGCGCGCAGCGCCTGTCGCCAAGCCGCCCAGCACCCGCACCAGCGCCAGATCGGCCCAGGGGCCGCTACCAGCAAATCAACGGGTTTTCTCCAGTTCTGCCAGTAGCTCCTCCAGTGCTTTCGGTTCCAATGGCTTGACCAGGTGAAAATGAAAGCCCGATTCAGCGGAGCGGCGGCGGTCCTCCAGTTGCCCCCACCCAGTCAACGCGGCCAGTAAAGTGTGTTTTAGGCCGGGCATCGTGCGGATACGTCGTGCGACCTCATAGCCATCCATTCCCGGCATGCCAATGTCGAGGAAAATGAGCGCCGGACGATAAGCGTCTGCAATGGCAAGCGCGGTAGCGCCGTTGTGGGCGACCCGGACCTCGTGGCCTTGCAAACGAAGCAGGATCGAGAGGCTGTCAGCGGCATCCTCGTTGTCGTCGACCACCAGCACTCGATGCCCTGATGACGATGGAACGTCCTTCGCGTTGACAGGCTCCGTATTCGCATCGATAACTTGAGCCATTATGGGCAGCCGGATGGTGAACTCGGAGCCCTTGCCCAATCCCCCGCTGCGGGCCTCAACACTGCCATCGTGCAGTTCGACCAGAGTCTTCACCAAAGTCAGCCCGATCCCCAGCCCTCCTTGCGCGCGAGTGGCAGCGTAATCCCCCTGCACAAATAATTCGAATACATGCGGGAGCAAGTCCGGCGCAATTCCGATACCCTCGTCCTGCACCCGAACAGTGGCATCGCCATTTTCGCGCCGGGCCGAGAGGTGGATGCGTCCGTTCGACTCGGTATATTTGGCCGCGTTGATCAATAGATTGCCGATCACTTGGGCGAGACGGACGGGATCGCCGTTCACGCGCAACGATTCCTCTGGCAGGGAGATTTCGAGGTGGTGGCCTTGGACCTCGATGAGCGGATGGGCGGTCTCGACCGCGCGGGCGACGACCGTCGCGAGGTCGACAGGCTCTTTCCGAAGCTCGATCTTTCCCCGCATCACACGGGACACGTCCAGTAGATCATCCACGAGCCGCACGAGATGGTGCACCTGTCGCTCCATCATTTCACGGGTTCGCTCCGCGGTCGCCCGATCCACTCGCGGCATCTTCAGAACTTGCAATGCATTGCGCAGAGGGGCCAGCGGGTTCCGCAACTCATGGGCCAGTGTGGCCAGGAACTCGTCCTTTCGCCGGTCGCCATCGCGCAGCGCATCTTCCATGCGTTTTATTTCACTGACATCCGTGTTCGTGCCGAACCAATAGATAATGCGGCCCTCCGCATCGCGCAGCGGATTGACCCGTGTCAGAAAGGGACGAAACTGACCGCCGGCATCTTTCAGCGGAAAAACCATCTCAAACGGTTCGCCCTGGACGAGGGAACGATTCCATCGCTTCAACACTTCGGGCAGAACACCTGGGTCGTGCACCGCCTGCCAGCCCCATCCTTCCATCTGCTCTGCCGTCGTGCCGGTGTAGTCGTACCAGCGCCGGTTGTACCAAAAAATATGTCCGTCCGATCGGGCCATCCATGCCAATTGTGGAATGGTATCGGCGAGAAGCCGCAGCTTTTCCTCGCTTTCGCGAAGGGCGGCATCGGCTCGCCTTTGCGCTGTAATGTCTTCGTGGATCAAAACTACCTCAAGTACCTTTCCGCTTTCGTCCTTGAGTGGGTACGCGACGGCGGAAACCCAGCGAACTGGGTCATCAAATCGAGTCCGATCTGGAAGCGTTTCATTCGGATCGTAACGAATCGCGGGTACGGCAACCGATTCACCGGCGAACGCTCGGCGCAGGTAAGGCAGAACGCCTTTCGCTTCGAGTTGCGGATCTTCGAGGATTTTGTAATCGGCGATCTGGTCGAGGGTGACGCCCCACAGGGTCACCCAGGCCCGGTTGACCCAAACGGTCTGTCCGTCCGGCGAAAAAATCTGCACGCTG
>JANMCS010000259.1:0-11876 GCA_031361405.1 Betaproteobacteria bacterium | reverse complement strand
ACCAAGCTGCAGGTCGAGTACCAGGACCTGCTGCGTGTCTACAAGCCGGCATTTCCCAAGATGCAGCAGTTGAAGGCGTCGATCGACGAGATCGAAAAGAAGATCAGCGAAGAGTCCGCCATCGTGCGGCGCGCGATCGAGGGCTCCTACAACGTCGCCGTGCAGCAGGAAGCAAGCATCAAGGCGAAGCTCGAGTCGTCCAAGAAGGACGTGCTCGACCTGCAGGGCCGGAGCATCCGCTACAACGTCCTGAAGCGCGAGGTCGACACCAACCGCTCGCTCTACGACGGCCTGCTGCAGCGGCTGAAGGAAGTCGGCGTGGAAGCCGGCGTGGGCACCAACAATGTTTCGGTGGTCGATTCGGCGTTGATGCCGGCGGCGCCGTTCAAGCCCAATCTGACGCTGAACCTGCAGATCGCAGCCATCCTCGGGCTGCTGCTCGGTGTCGGCCTCGCCTTCTTCCTCGACTATCTCGACGACACGATGCAGCACCCGGAAGACATGGAGCGCGTTGCCCATCTCGCGGTGCTCGGCGTCATTCCGATGGCGAAGGCCAGCCGGGGCGACAAGGACATGGTGCTCGGACTTCTTGCGCACCAGGATGCGCGCTCGGCCTTCGCGGAGGCCTACCGCTCGGTGCGCACGGCATTGCAGTTCTCGACGCGCGAGGGTGCGCCGCGGCAGATCGTCGTCACGAGCACAACGGCCAAGGAGGGCAAGTCAACGACCGCCCTGTCGCTGGCGATCAATTTCGCGCAGGCGGGTCAGCCGGTGCTGCTGATCGATGCGGACCTTCGCAATCCCACGCTGCACACGGTACTCGCCGTGGACAACAGCCGCGGGCTGTCCAACTACCTGACGGGCGACATGCCCGCGCTGGGCGTTGTCCGCGTCACCGAAATTCCCAATCTCTACGTGATTCCAGCGGGCCCGCTGCCACCGAATCCGGTCGAGCTTCTGTCCGGCCCGAAGCTGCTTGGTCTGCTCGCCGAATTGGACAAGCGCTTCGCGACAACCATTCTTGACGCGCCGCCGGTGCTGGGTCTCGCGGATGCGCTGGTGCTCGGCAACCAGGTGGGCGCCGTGCTGTACGTGGTGGCCGCCGGCACCACGCGCAAGGCGCACCTGCGCGCGGCGTTGAAGCGTTTGCGCCAGGCCAGCGTGACGCCCGTTGGCGCGGTGATGACCAAGCTCAACATGCGCGGACACATGTACGGCTACGAAAGCGCCTACTATCAGTACAACCGGAACAACGACGACGCGCCGCGTCTTGCCTGAGACGCGCGCAAGCGCACCGGCTCACCTGCCCCGTACCGCGTCCCACGTTGGCGTCGCGCGCTGATCGCCATGTCCCAACGCCCCTCTGCGGATCGCACCGCCAAGCTGCTCCTCTGGCACCAGAAAGCGCGGGCGCGCTTCCACGCCGATCCGCGGCGCGAGGCACCACTGCTCGACGCCGAGACTGTGTTCAAGCTCGCGCTGGACAGGCGCGTCGAGTTTTCCGATCCTGCGTTGAAGCGGGTGAGCGCCGCCACACTGCGCGCCGCGGCGCTCGCCCACGTGCGCGAGTTCAACTTCCGCGCCGACGCGACGCTGTACCAGGTGCTGGGGGTCGCGCCGGACGCCACCGAGCAGCAGATCAGGGAAGCGTTTCGTTTCCTGATGCAGCTGGTCCACCCCGATCGCCAAGGCACGCGGGGCGAATGGCCCGATGCATTCGCGGCGCGGGCCAATCACGCGTACGCGATCCTGCGCAATGCCGAGGCGCGCGCGCAGTTCGACCGCGAGGAAGCGGCGCGGGCGGCGCGGTTGCGGTTGGCGCAGGGCGCGGCCGCCGTCGGGGCCGCGCCGCACGCGGCCTCCTGGCCGCAGCCGGGCCGCGTTGCGCGGAGACCTCCGCCGCGTGCCGTGCTGCCGGAGTGGTTGACCGCGGGCGTCGGCGGGTTCGCGCGTGCGCATCCCGCGGTGGTGGCGTTCGGCCTGCTGATCGGCATCGCCGGACTGGTGATCGGTTCTGCGGCGTGGGAGCGCGGCGCGGGAAGGCTTGCGCGCGAGGCACGCGATCCTGCGCCGGGTCTGGTACCGCCTGTGCTGGAGGCCACCATGGTCCCAGTCGTGGCCGCCCCGGAACCGGCGCCGCATGCGCCATTGAATGCTGCTGCGCCACCGCCGCCGCAAGCGCCGCAAGCGGGGACCCACTTGACCGTGCGTGCTGCTGAAGGCGCGCGCGCGAACGACATCGTCGAGCGCGGTGCGCCGACTGCGGGTCCGCGCACGGCGCAGCGCGACGATCCACCGGTCACCGTGGTGCCGAAACCCGAGCCGGCGGCGCCGATGGCGAATGCGGTCCCGCCCGTGGCGGCGCCGGCCATTGTCGCGCCGGCCGTGCCGGACGCGCCGCCGGTTCGTGCCGTGGCCGCGCCCCCACCGCCGCCGCCGGCAGCGGCGGCGCAGGCGCCGAAGGCGGACGAGATCGAGGCGCAGTTCGTGGCTTTCGTCGACGCCTACAATCGCGGCCGCGTCGACGCCATTGTGGCGTTGTTCGACGAGGACGCGCAGGCGGGCCCGCGCCAGGGCCGCGCCGCGATCCGCCGCGACTACGACGACCTGTTCCGCCGGTCCGACGGGCGGCGCATGAACGTTTCCCGGATGAGCTGGACACTGTCGGGCGAAGTCGCGCAGGTCCGGGCCGAGGGCACGGTGCGCAGCGCGGGGCGCGACGGGCGGGACGCCGAGGAGCGGCTGGCGCTGGACATGGATCTCGCGCGGCGCGACGGACGGGTGGTCATCATCCGGCTGGCGCAGCGGGTCGGTGCGCCATGACCGCCGCGCACGGAAATTCCATGGTGCGGTTTGCGGTGCGCGCACTGCCGGCGGTGGCGATCATGATGGCGCTGCTGCTCGGTTGGCGCGCGCTCGTCGCGGGCCAGGCGGGGCTGGCGGACGCGGACGCGCCGGCGGTGCGCACGCGCGTCGATGCGGCGTTTCCGCGCGATGGGTCGGAAACGGCGTGGCGCGCACGCATCGCACGGGATCCGTCGGACCGCGTGGCGCTGGTGATCCTGTCCCGGGTGCTCGAGCAGCAGGGCAACGTGGCGGACGCACGCAAGGCGATGAACGAGGCGCTGCGGCTCGCGCCCGCCGATCGCCAGACGCTGATCGAGGCCGGTGCGTTCCACCTGCGCGCGGGTGACGCGGCGCAGGCCCTGCCTTATCTGCGGCGGGCCGCCGACCTCTATCCCGAAGCACGTGCGGGCCTGTGGCCGGCCTTCGTCGCCATGCTCGACGACCGGCGCATCGATGCCAACTTCGCAAGCATCGCGCGGGACAATCCCGACTGGTGGCCCGCGTTCTTCGACTATGCGTGCGCGAAGGTGCGCCATGCCGATGCGTTGCAGAAATTGCTGGGCGCACGCGCGGACGTGGGCACCGCCGGAGCCAACGAGCGCCGCTGCCTCATCGACCGGATGCAGCGCGAGAACCGCTGGCCGGGCGCGTATCAGGCGTGGCTCAACAGCCTTCCGGCCCACGAGCGGCAGCGCATCGGCGACGGGTACAACGGCGACTTCGAACGGCCGATTTCGAACCTGGGCTTCGACTGGACGACGCCAGTGCAGGAAGGCGTGTTCGTCGCGGCGCGACCGATCGACGGCATGAGCGGCCAGCTCGCGCTGAAGGTCGAGTTCGTGAACAAGCGGTGGGGCCTGCCGCCGGCGCAGCAGTACCTGATGCTGGTTCCGGGCAGGTACGGGTTCGAAGGACGTGGACGCGCCGACAGGCTGCAGACCTGGCTCGGCGTGCAATGGGGCGTCTATTGCCTGCCCGACGGTGCGCGCGGCACGCGGCAACTTGCGCGAAGCGGCTCATTTCTCGGCACGTCCGGATGGGAAGGCTGGCGCGAGGACTTTGCCGTTCCGGCCGATTGTCCGGTACAGCTTCTGCGCCTCGAGCTGGCCAACCCGCGCCGCGACGCCGCGACGCCCTCCGATGTCGCGGCCAGGCTCGATGGTGCGGTCTGGTTCGACGATTTCCGGATCCGCAGCCTTGACTAGCCCGTGCCGCCGTTCATAATGTTGTACGTTAGTGACGTTCGCCGACCGGTGGCCTGGAAAATTCGATGAAAATGCATGTCCTTTCGATTCTGCTTGGCATCGCCACCGCGCTCGGCGCGGGTGCCAGTGCTGCACAGCAGGCCGGTACCGTGGCCAGGCTCAACAACCTCGAAGGCAACGTCCTGGTGAGCCAGGGTGATGCGATGGTCGCCGCCACCAACGGTCAACGCGTGCCTGCAGGGACCCGCGTCCTCACCATGACCGGTGGCAAGGTCGGCATCGTCTACGACAGCGGTTGCGACATCTCGCTCAAGGAAAACCAGCGCTTCACGGTGCGCACCGGCGAATGTCCGGTGCTGCTCACCGAAGTGGTGACGCTCGGACCGGCGCCCGCCGGTGCTGTTGCTGCCGCCGTGAGCTCCGACATGATCGTCGGCGCCCTCAGCGCTGCAGGCTTTGGCGTAGCCGCCTACGAATTCTTCAAAGACAAGTCGGTCAGCCCCAACTGAGCGCGATCAAGACCTCGTCGGCGTACGGAAGCGTGGAGCCTGCGGGCTCCACATTTTTTTGGTCGTTCGCGCTATTCGTGCTGCTGGCGCCGCTGTACAAGGCGGGAAACCGCGCGTTGCCGCTGCTGCTGCTCGAAGTCGCAGCGATCGCGTTCCTGCTGGTGCTGGCGCTGCGCCATCGCGGCGCGGCGATGCGCGCGTTGCCCACAACGCTGCGCATCGCGATCGCGCTGATGCTCTTGTATCCGCTGCTGCAGCTTGTCCCGCTGCCGTACGCACTATGGCGGACGCTGCCGGGCCACGTCGAATACGCGGCCATTCTGGACGGATTCGCGGCGCCGGGAATCGCGGGCGCCGCCCGCGCGATTTCGATCGTGCCCGCGGCGACCGAATACGGATGGCTCGCGCTGCTGCCGCCGCTCGCATGCCTCGTCGTCGTCCCGGCGCTCGCGCCCGCACAGGTGGTGCGGCTGCTGACGGCGATGGCCTCGGTCGCCGGTGCGGAAGGCCTGCTCGGCCTGTTGCAGGTGGGCGGCGGCGGCGATTCGCCCTTCCGGCTCCGCGAGACGCAGGCACTGGGCGCGGCGACCGGGACCTTCGTCAACCGCGACCATCTGGCCATGCTGCTCGCGATGATGCTGCCGGTGCTGGTGGGTCTGCTTGCGTACGATCTGCGCCGCCGTCGGCATGGCCATGCGGGACCAGGCGAGTCGGGTGCGAACGCCGTGTCGCAACGCGTGCTCGTGTTCGGATCGGCGCTGGTCATCCTGCTGTGCCTCGTCTTCACCTACTCGCGCGCCGGCATCGCGACCGCGCTCGTCGGACTGGCGTGCTCGGCGATCCTGCTGGTCCGGACCCGCGCCGGCCGCCCGCGGGGCAACGTGATACTGGGCGCGCTGATCCTGCTGGGCGTCGTGCTGGCCGCGCTGATCGGGCTCGCGCCGGTGCTGGAACGATTCGGTCCTACCGAACTGCGGCTATCCGGCGAAGGGCGTTTCGCGCTCTACGCGGCGACGCTGCGCGCGGCCATCGAGTTCCTGCCGTTCGGCAGTGGGCTGTCGACCTTCGCCGACGTCTTTCCGCGGTTCCAGCAGTCTGTCTTTGGCGGCTACATCGACTACGCGCACAATGACTACCTCCAACTGTTCATGGAAATCGGGGTTGCCGGAGGCGTGGTGATCGCGCTATTGCTGTACACCTATGCGTTGCGGATGGCGGCACTGCTGCGGCACCGGGGTGGACGCAGCTTCACCCTCCTGCAGATCGCGGCGGGGATTGCGCTCCTGCCGCCGCTCCTGCATGCGCTGTTCGACTTCGGGCTGCATATACCTGCGAACGCGATCTGGTTTGCGACGCTGTCCGGGGTGATGCTGCATCCGGGCGTGTCCGCCGTTCCCGGCGCGGCGACGGGGGCATCGGCGCGCGGCGCGGGAACGGCACGCGGCGGCGAAGTCGCGGCGGAAATCGAGGCGTCATGATCGACCTGCATTGCCACCTGCTACCCGGCATCGACGACGGCCCCTCCGAGCTCGCCGCATCGCTGGCCATGGCGCGTATTGCGGCGGACGACGGCATCCGCACGATCGCGTGCACGCCGCACATCTATCCGGGGCTGTTCGAGAACGACAGCGCGGGGATCGTCGCCCGGGTCCGGGACCTGCAGCACCGCCTGCAGGCGGAAGGCATCGCGCTCGAGCTGGTCGTCGGCGCCGACGCGCACCTGACGCCGGAACTCCTCGGGCGGCTGCAGGCGGGCACGGCGCCGACGCTGGCCGGCGGCCGGTACTTCCTGCTGGAGCCGCCGCACACGGTCGCGCCGCCGCGCTTCGCGGAAGCAGTGTTCGATTTCACCAGCGCCGGCTTCGTGCCGGTCATCACGCATCCGGAGCGCCTCACGTGGATCCGGCAACACTACGCGGCGTTCGCCGCAATGGTGCGCAGCGGCGCCTGGATGCAGGTGACCGCCGGCAGCCTGTGCGGGCGCTTCGGCAAGGAAGCGCAGTACATCGGGCAGAAGATGCTCGACGATGGCTTCGTGCATATCCTCGCGACCGACGCGCACGATCCGCGCCGGCGCAGGCCGCTGCTTGCCGAGGGTCGCCGGGCTGCGGAGAAGCGCGTGGGCGCCGACGAAGCGTTGCGGCTCGTGGTCGAGCGGCCGCAGGCGGTTCTCGACAACCGTCCGCCCGACCAGGTTACACCGGTGCCCGCACTGCACGGCGATGGCGGGCCGTCGCGCCGGGGTCTCTTCGCGCGATTCTTCGCGCGGGGGTAGGCCGGTAAGGCTACGTGCGCGCGCGTTGCGCGCGCTTCACATCCGGGATGTGCTTCAGCGCACGGATCACCTGGGCCAGGTGATCGCGATTGCGCACCTGCACGGCGAAGAACATCGCCAGCACGTCGCCGCCATCCGGCCGTTCCATCGACACGGAATCCATGTTGGCCTCGGCAGCCGCGAAGGACGACGCCAGGTCCGCGAGTAACACGCGGCGATAGGCCCCCAGCAGACGCAGGCCGGTTTCGAACACGCCGGTCACGTCGGGCGACCATTCGACGTCCACCACTTCCGCCGGATCATGCCGCTGCTTCTTCAACGTGATGCAGTCGCGCGTATGCACGAGCAGCCCCTGGCCGCGCCGGAACTGGCCGACGACGGTATCGCCGGGAATCGGGCGGCAGCACTTGGCGTACTGGATGGCCACACCTTCCACGCCACGCAGCGTGAGCGCACCTGGCTTGGAGGTGGCATTGACGGGATCGTCGGACTTGCCGGCAACCTTGGTCAGTGCCTGCGCGACGACAAAGGACAAGCGCTTGCCCAGCCCGATGTCGGCGAGGATGTCGAGCTGGCTCTTGGCATCGTATTCCTTGGCCAGCGCTTCCCAGCGATCCCACGTGATCGCGTCGGGCTCGACGCGCAGTGTTGCCAGTGCCTGGTTCAGCAGCCGCTCGCCGAGCGCGGCGGATTCCTTCTGCTGCAGCCCCTTCAGGTAATGCCGGATGCGCGACCGCGCCTTGCCGGTGCCGACGAAGGAAAGCCAGGACGGATTGGGACGCGCGGTGGGCGAGGTGAGAATCTCGACGTGATCGCCGTTCTTCAACTCGGTGCGCAGCGGCAGCAGTTCGTAGTTGATGCGCGCGGCGGTGCAATGGTGGCCGATGTCGGTGTGCACGCCATAGGCGAAGTCCACCGCGGTGGCGCCGCGCGGCAGCGCCATGATCTTGCCCTTGGGCGTGAACACGTAGATTTCGTCGGGGAAGAGGTCGCCCTTGATGTGTTCCAGAAATTCCTTGGAATCGCCCGACTCGGACTGAATGTCGAGCAGGCTTTGCAGCCAGCGCGAGGTCTCCTTCTGCGCCTCGAGCAGGTTGAGTTCGCCGCCCGCCTTGTAGAGCCAGTGCGCGGCCACCCCGGCCTCGGCCACGCGGTGCATGTCGTGCGTGCGGATCTGCGCCTCGAGCGGCGTGCCGAACGGCCCGAACAGCGTCGTGTGCAGCGACTGGTAGCCGTTGGCCTTGGGGATGGCGACGTAGTCCTTGAACTTGCCGGGGATGGGCTTGTAGAGCTCGTGCAGCACCCCCAGCGCCGCATAGCACGCGGTCTGGTCGGCCATCAGGATGCGCACGCCGTAGATGTCGAACACCTGTGCAAACGTGTAGCGCTTCTCGCGCATCTTCTTGTAGACGGAATAGATCGTCTTCTCGCGCCCGGTGACCACTGCCATCAGGTTGGCCTTGGCAAGCCCTTCGCGGATGACGTCGAGCAGCTTGTTCATCACCTCGCGACGGTTGCCCCGCGCCGCTTTGATCGCGCCCGCCAGCACGCGGTAGCGCATCGAGTGCAGATGCTTGAACGAAAGGTCCTGCAACTCGAGGAACAGCGCGTTGAGGCCGAGGCGATTGGCGATCGGCGCGTAGATGTCGATGGTCTCGCGCGCGATGCGCCTGCGATGCGCGGGCGCCATCGCATCGAGCGTGCGCATGTTGTGCAGGCGGTCGGCGAGCTTGATCAGGATCACGCGCACGTCGCGCGCCATCGCCAGCAGCATCTTGCGGAAGCTCTCCGCCTGGACTTCCTCGCGCGACGTGAACTCGATCTGGTCCAGCTTGGATACGCCGTCGACCATGTCGGCCACGGGCTTGCCGAACGTCGATTCGAGCTCGGACTTCGACACCGACGTATCTTCCATCACGTCGTGCAGCAGCGCGGCGGCAAGCCCCTGCGCATCGAGCCGCCACTGCGACAGGATGGTGGCGACCGCCAGCGGATGCGTGATGTACGGCTCGCCTGACTTGCGGAACTGGCCGCGATGCGCCGATTCGGAAAATTCGAACGCGCGCGACACCAGCGCCACGTCGGGCGCGGGCAGGTAGTTGCCCAGGTGCCTGGTGAATTCCGCGATCTCGGACATACGCTCTACGTGGGTCCGGGATCGGGCAACGTCAACGCTACGGATTGGTCGGCAGCGTAGGCACGGACTTCAGCAGCATCTCGATGCCGATCTTGCCGGCCGCCATTTCGCGCAACGCGATCACCGTGGGTTTGTCACGGTCGGCATCGACGAGCGGCGTTGCGCCGGACGTGATCTGCCGCGCGCGATTGGTGGCTGCGAGCGTGAGTTCGAAACGGTTGGGGATGCGGGCCAGGCAATCCTCGATCGTGATACGCGCCATGGTGTGACTCCGGTTCAGGTATGCAATAAATCTGCGAGCAGCGCCGCGTGGCGCACTTGCTGCCGCGTGGCGGTCAGCCGCGCCGCCCGCACGATCACGGAAAGATCGTCGACGGCTCTCGCAAAGTCCTGATTCATAATAACATAATCGAATTCCCCGCAGTGCCGCATTTCTTCGCGGGCGGCTTCCAGCCGGCGACCGATCACCTCCGGCGCGTCCTGCCCGCGCTTTTCGAGGCGTTCCTTCAGTGAGGCGAGCGACGGCGGCAGGATGAAGATGTGCACGGCCTCGGGTATCAGCTGGCGCACCTGGCGGGCGCCCTGCCAGTCGATCTCGAGCAGCATGTCGTGGCCCTGCTGCACTTCTTCACGCAGCCAGACGGCGGAGGTGGCGTACCAGTTGCCGTGTACGTGCGCGAATTCAAGAAATTCGTCGGCGGCCTTCAACGCCATGAACTTCGCCTCATCGACGAAGTGATAATCCACGCCATCCGTTTCGCCCGGACGCGGATCGCGCGTGGTGTAGGACACGGAGAGGCGGATGCCGCCTTCGCGCTCGAGCAGCGCCCGCACGAGACTGGTCTTGCCGCCGCCGGACGGGGCCGCGAGCACGAAGAGGCAACCCGAGGCGGGTGGCGCCTTGGTGGCAATGATGGTCCGCTGCGTCATGCTGTCCTTATCACCGGGAAGTATTCGCCGCCGTAATCGAAACTGCACAGGGCGTTGCTGCCCCGGTCGGCAACCCGGACCCGGTCGCGATCAGCCACGCAGACCGCGTACGCACGGGGCGCGGGCAGCAGCGCGGCAACGGCGCAGCCGGCCATCGACTGCATTGCGGTACGACGCGAAATCGAAAGCAAGGAGCACCTCCTATTCGACGTTCTGCACCTGTTCGCGCATCTGCTCGATCAGCACCTTCAATTCGAGCGAGACCTGCGACACTTCGACATCCACCGACTTCGAACCCAGCGTATTCGCTTCGCGGTGTAACTCCTGCGCCAGGAAATCGAGGCGCTTGCCGGCACTGCCGCCGGCGCGCAGCACGCGGCGCACTTCCGTCACGTGTCCCGTCAGGCGCTGCAATTCCTCCGCCACGTCGATCTTGGTGGCGAAGATTGCCAGCTCCTGCTTCAGGCGGTCTTCGTTCGGGTCGAGGCCGGCTTCGCGCAGCCTTGTTGCCAGCCGCTCGTTGAACGCGGCGTGAATGGCGGGAATGCGCGGTGTCACCCGCGCCACCTGCGCGGTGATGCCGTCGCAGGCGGCGTCGAGCATGGCGGCAATCTTGGCGCCTTCGCGGGAGCGCGCCGCGTCCAGGTCGCGCAGCGCCGTGGCGACGAGGTCGGTCACCTGCTGCGCCAGCGCGGCGGGCGGAACGGAGGCATCGGCCATGACGCCGGGCCAGCGCAGGATTTCGTGGACGGACAGCGGCGCCGCGCCGGGCATTTCGCGCGCGACCGCGGCCGCTGCCTGGGCAATCTGCGCCACGCGGCCCGGGTCCACCGCCAGCGCTGACGCGCCCGCGGCGGCGCGATTCATCGCCACGCGGCACTCCACCTTGCCGCGCTTCAGCGCTGCACCTAGCCGCTCGCGCAGCGCCGGTTCGATGGCGCGCAGCTCGTCCGGGAGCTTGACCGTGAGGTCGAGGAAGCGGTGATTGACCGAGCGCAAGTCGACGGCCAGCGTCACTCCGGGCAACTCGGCGGCTACCGCCGCGAAACCGGTCATGCTGAGGATCATAGGTCGTGTCCGGGGTGCGCTGCCGCCCGCCAGCGGGGTCCGCGGCGGCGAATTGCAGCATTTTGTGCCGATTCGGGCGGCATTTGCGCCCGGAACCGGCATATCGACACGCGATTTCTTTACTTTGGGCGCCGGGTTGCCGAGAATGTATGAGGATTTCGGCGATGGCGCAAGCCGCATTTCGCGAGGGCTGGCATGTGTTTTGCCATGTCTTTGTGGATTTCGCTTCCCCGCCCTCGCAGTTCACCGTGAACTGCAGGCGCTTGCCCGGACCCCCCCCCAATCATGGCCGTTACCAATCAAGCCCTCGTCGGCGGTTACCAGCTCCTGAACTACCGGGTCGACCGGCAGATCAGCCGGGGCGGCTTTTCGATCGTCTACCGTGCGTTCGACACCGACGGTTCGCCTGTCGCCATCAAGGAATACCTGCCGGCTTCCCTGGTGCTGCGCACCGAGGGCGACATCGTTCGCGCCAGTTCCGCGGAGAACCTGACGTCGTTCCGCTACGGGATGAAGTGTTTCTTCGAGGAAGGCCGCGCGCTCGCCAAGATCAACCATCCCAACGTCGTGCGCGTGCTGAATTTCTTCCGCGCCAACGAAACGGTGTACATGGTGATGCGCTACGAGCGCGGACGCACGCTGCAGCAGCAGATCCAGATGCGCCAGGACCAGATGTCCGAGCGGCTGGTGCGGCACGTGTTCATGCATCTGCTGAACGGCCTGCGCGAAGTGCATACGCACAAGCTGCTGCACCTCGACATCAAGCCCGCCAACATCTACCTGCGCACCGACGGCACGCCGGTGCTGCTCGACTTCGGCGCGGCGCGGCAGACGCTGACGAGCGCCAAGCCCAAGCTCGCGCCGATGTATACGCCGGGCTTTGCCGCGCCCGAGCAATACCGCGA
>JANMCS010000440.1:0-3218 GCA_031361405.1 Betaproteobacteria bacterium | reverse complement strand
GCGCCGAATTTCTGCGCCTGCACGAACGCGCGCCCGGCCAGCGCCTGCCCCGATATTCCCGTGGGGAAGCCCAGGTAATTTTCGATGCGGGCGCTGGCTCCGGCCTGGCCGCCGTACGCCCGGCTGTCGAGCACCACCACGCGCAGGCCTTCCGATGCTGCATAGACGGCGGTGGCCAGTCCCGCAGGACCCGCGCCGACGACGGCGACGTCGAAGAGTTCGTTGTGCTCGGAGGTATCGACCATGCCGAGGCAACGGGCCAGTGCGTTCTCGGTCGGGCTGTGCAACACGATACCGTCGGAGCACACGACAAGGACTTCCGTCGCCGCCGCGCCATATTGTTCAAGCAACGCCGCGGCGTCGGCGTCCGTGGTGGCATCGCCGACATGGTGCGGATAGCCGTTGCGTTGCAGGAAATTCTGCAACCGCAGCAAGTCGGGCGAATCGGGATGGGCAAGCAGCACGGGGCCGCTGGCACCGGCTTCGATCAGTGCGACCCGGCGCAGGATCAGCGCGCGTACGATGCGTTCACCGAGATCCGCTTCGGCAATGATCAGCGCGCGCAATTGCGATGGCGGCACCAGCAGTGTCTCGACGTCCTCGTTGGCCGTGCCATCGACCAACGCATGGCTGCCGGACAGCTGCGCCACTTCTGCCAGGAACTGTCCCGGTCCCTGCAGCGCAATCGGCACGACATTGCCCAGGCCATCGCGCTGGCTGGTTTCCACAGTACCCTTCAGCAACACGAACATGCCGGTCTCCGCTTCGCCTGCGGTAAAGAGACGCTCGCCCCGGGCATAGCGCCGCAGCGTGCCGAAGCGCGCAATGCGCGCGATTTCCGGCGCTGACAGCGCCGGAAACATCTGGTGACGCCGGCTGGCGGCGTCGCGGGGGGGAGCGTCAGCCACGGGGCCTTCCGGTGCGGCGGCACATTGACGCATGGAATCTCTTCAACTCGATGTCCCCCGCTGCCCGTCGGTTGGATCCGCACCAACCGTTGCCCGTCGATTCGTCCGGCGCGATTGGGTCGCGCCGCGGATCGATCAACGGCGCAATTCTCGCCGAAACCCCGGCTTCCGCGCACGCATCGTCGACAACGCTGGACCGTCCGTTGGCGATGGTGCGGTACAGGCCTGCGGGGGGGCGGCGCAGCGCACCGACCGGTCCTGCCACGTCACAATGTCTGCCGCACGCGCTCCCACGTGTGCTCCATGTGTTGCGTGACCACGCGGGCCAGGCCGTCGCCGTCGCGCGTTTCGAGGAAGCCGATCATGTCCTCGTGTTCGGCCATTGCGGCCGCCCACTTCTGCGGTTCCTGATTGCCGATGTAGCGGATGCGCTTCAGCCGCGACTGGATGCTGGTGTGCGCCGACTCCAGCGCGGCATTGCCCGACAGTCGCAGGAACGAGGAATGGATCTGCTGGTTGAGCTTGAAGTATTCAAGCCGGTCGCGCACCGCGTAGCGGTCCACCATCCGGTCGTGAATGCGCCGCACGTCGGCTATCGCGGTGTCGCTGGCCTCGCGGCAAGCCAGCCGGGCCGCAAACGCTTCGAGCACGGAGAGCACGTCGAGCATGTCGCGGACGTCCTTGGGCGAGAATTTCCTGACGATCGCGCCGCGCGCCGTGACCAGCTCGATCAGGCCTTCGCTGGCCAGGAACTTCAAGGCTTCGCGCAGCGGCGTGCGCGACACGCCGAGGGTCTGTCCCAGATGGGTTTCATTCACGCGCGTACCCGGCGCGAGCACGCCTTCGATGATCATGTCGCGGATGCGCGTCACCACCTCGTCGTGCAGGCTGCGCCGGGCGATGGGTTGCGCACTTTCGGCGACTGCTGCGGTGGCGGTGGTGGGCACGACGCTGTCCATGGTCAGGCGCAATCGAGGTTCATGACGCCAGTGTAGTGGGCGGGCGCGCACGCACCGCTGGAGGCCATAACTTGCATGCTGCATACAGTATACGCATTGGAAAATTTTGTGCATACTGCGCTGACGAGCCGGCAAACGGCCGGGGCGATCGGCACGCATCAGGCCCAATCCAGGAGGAGTGCATGGGCACCGGCCCGACCCGTACCGTCACCACGTCCGCCTTGGCCGAAGGCGCGGAGGTGTTCGCAATCGTCGATGCCCACCAGCATTTCTGGGATCCCGTGCGCAACTACTATCCGTGGCTCAACGACGAGCCGCGCATTCCGTTTCGCTATGGTGATTACGGCGCGATCTGCCGTCGTTACCTGCCACCCGACTATCTCGCCGATGCCGCGCCCTTCACCGTCGAGCGAACGGTCTATGTCGAGGCGGAATGGAATCCGCGGGACCCGCTCGGCGAAACGCGCTACATCGACGAGCTCCGCCGCAAGTTCGACCTGCCCACGGTGATGGTGGCGCAGGCGTGGCTCGATGCCGTAGACGCGGCGCAGCTGCTGGAGCAGCAGGCCGCTTTCGATTTTGTGCGCAGCGTGCGGCACAAGCCGCGCGCCAACAGGGCGCCCGGCGATGGCGCGCCCGGAGGCACCACCGACCCCGCGTGGCGCGCTGGCTACGCGGCGCTGGCCCGCAACAACCTGCGCTTCGACCTGCAGACACCGTGGTGGCACCTGGCCGAGGCCGCACGCCTGGCCGCCGATTATGCCGACACCACGATCATTCTCAATCACACCGGCCTGCCGTCGGATCGCAGTGCGGCGGGCATTGCCGGCTGGAAGCGTGCGATGGCCGCGTTGGCCGTGTGTCCGAACGTCAACGTGAAGATATCCGGCCTGGGCCAGGGCGGCCAGCCGTGGACCGTGGCAGCCAATGGCGACATCGTCCGCACGGTGATCGATCTCTTCGGCGTCGAGCGCTGCATGTTCGCTAGCAATTTTCCCGTCGACAGCCTGTGCGCCTCCTTCGCGACGATCTTCAACGGCTTTCGCGCGATCGTGCGCGATTTCTCCCCGGCGGAGCAGCAGGCGCTGTTCCGCGACAACGCCATTCGAATCTACGCGATGCCATGAGCGAACAACGTCCCCGAATCGGTTATGTCGGCGTCGGCCTGATGGGCCTGCCGATGGTCAAGCGCTTGGTGTCGCTTGGCTACGCCGTGCGCGCTTTCGATATCCTGCCGGCACAGGTGCGCGCGGCGGAATTGGCCGGCGCGCACGCGGCGCTGTCACCCGCGGACGCTGCGCGCGACTGCGACATCGTGCTGCTGAACCTGCCGACCACCGAGGTCGTCGAG
>JANMCS010000415.1:0-1268 GCA_031361405.1 Betaproteobacteria bacterium | reverse complement strand
GATGTGCTGGTCTGCTATGGCCAGCACGGCGAAATGCTGCGGCCGGAACAAGGCTATCCGCTGCGCTTGCTGGTGCCCGGCGTGCAGGGCGTGTCGAGCGTGAAGTGGCTGCGGCGCATCGAGGTGGGCGACGCGCCGTGGAACACGCGCGAGGAATCAGTCCATTACAGCGACCTGATGCCGGGCGGCATTTCGCGGCAATACACGTGGATCCAGGAAGCCAAGAGCGTGATCACCTCGCCTTCCGGTGGACAGGTGCTGCTCGACCGCGGCTATCAACCGATCAGCGGTCTCGCGTGGTCGGGACGCGGGAAGGTGAAGCGTGTCGATGTTTCCACCGACGGCGGCCGTAACTGGCTGACCGCGCGGCTGCAGGAACCGGTGCTGAGCAAGGCGCTCACGCGCTTCCGCCTCGACTGGACGTGGACCGGCGCACCCGCGTTGCTGCAGTCGCGCGTCATCGACGACACCGGCTTTGTGCAGCCGACCAAACGCCAGTTGCGCGAGGTGCGCGGCACGCGCTCGATCTACCACAACAATGCCATCCAGACATGGCGCGTGGACGCGACGGGCGAGGTCAGCAATGTCCAGGTGCTTTGACTTGCTGCTCCGCGCGGCGCGGCGTCCGGTCGCCGCAGTGGTGGCCGTGCTCGCAATGGGGGGCACGCCTTTCGCGCACGCGGCACCTTTGCAATACGGGTTCGGCAAGCCTGCCACTGCAGCTGAAGTCGCAGGCTGGGACATCGATGTGCGGCCGGACGGTATCGGCTTGCCCCCAGGCCGCGGCTCGGTGCAGCAGGGACAGAAAATCTACGACGAACAATGCGCGTCGTGCCACGGCACGTTCGGCGAGTCGAACAGCTACTTGCAGATCGCGGGCGGCGTAGGTTCGCTTGGCACCGACCAACCGGTGCGCACGATCGGCAGCAAGCTCAACTACGCCACCACGCTGTGGGATTACATCAACCGCGCGATGCCATTCAATGCGCCGCAGTCGCTGCGGCCCGATGAAGTGTATGCGCTCACCGCGTATGTACTCAACCTGAACGACATCCTGCCGGCCGACGCCACGCTCGACCAGTTGACGTTGCTCACCGTGAAGATGCCCAACCGCAACGGCTTTACGACCGCGCATGGTTTCATGACGCGCGACGGCAAGCCCGATACGCACAACACGGCGTGCATGCGCGATTGCGTGACCACGGTGAAGCTGTCCTCCGAGATGCCCGATTACGCGCGCGACCAGCACGGCAATCTGGCGGAGCAGG
>JANMCS010000414.1:0-9288 GCA_031361405.1 Betaproteobacteria bacterium | reverse complement strand
TTCAGCAGCTTGCGCGTGATGCCGCCGCCGCTGGCGACGGCCGACAACGTCGCATCGAGCTTCTGGGTCGGCGTCACCGTGGCCGCATGCAATGGCAGCGCCAGCGACGTGACGAGAACGGCAAGCGCGATGGCGGACCAGCGCGGGAAGGGAGCAGCCTTGGGCATTGGTACAAACCTTTGATGAAAGTGGAATGGATGAGGGCGCACGTCCAGACGCGCATCCGGCCCTCCGGTCGCAGTTTGTATTACAAGCCCATCAACGGGCAAGGGGACCGGATGGACGGCGCGGGTAAGGGCCGGGACGGTGCGCGCGACCAACCACTGCGGTTCCATTGCCATGACACCCATCTCCACCTGGATCGGTCGCAAGCTGGCTGCCTATCTGGCGCGGACCCGGCACGCGCACAGTACGTCGGCGCCGGCCGACCCGAAACCGCTGGCGGCGTGCCTGCGCCCGGGCGACGTGTTGCTGGTGGAAGGCCATAGCAAATTCAGCGCCGCGATCAAGTACCTGACGCAATCCACGTGGTCGCACACGGCCCTTTATGTCGGCGACGCGCTGGGACGGGTCGATGCCGACGGCGCGCCGCTGTGCTTCGTCGAAGCGGATGTCGTGCAGGGCGTGCGCGCCGTGGCGATACGCGAATTTGCGGGGCTGCACGTGCGCGTGTGCCGTCCGGTGAGTCTCGACGCCGACGAATTGGCTGCGGTCATCCGGCACGTGATTGCACGCCTCGGCCATTGCTACGACTTGAAGAACATCGTCGATCTCGTCCGCTACCTGCTGCCCACGCCACCCGTGCCGCAGCGGTGGCGCCGCCGTCTGCTGGCGCTCGGCAGCGGCGACCCCACGCGCGCCATCTGCTCGACGCTGATCGCCGAGGCCTTTGCGTCGGTGCGCTATCCCGTGCTGCCGATCGTCGAGCACCGTGTGGGCCATGACCCGCTGTGCCCCGGATGCGTCGATGAAATCCTGCATGTCCGCCACCACAGCCTTTTCGTGCCACGCGATTTCGACGTGTCACCGTATTTCGAAGTGCTGAAGCCCACGCTGGCGGCGGGCTTCGATCATCGCACCTTGCGCTGGCATGATCGCCTCGATTCGGGCGCCGGCGCGGCGCCATTGACGCCGGCTCCGCACCTGCTGCCGGCCCCAGTGCAGCGTCGGATGTGAGCGTCGGTATCGGGACGCGCCAGCGCTCGGTGGGAGCCGAACGCGCGCGCTCAGCTGGCCTTGGCCGGCGCGGTCACGACGGGGGCCGCGTTGAAATCGCGGACCAGTGTGCTGGCACCGTTCCAGGTGATCTGCACGCCGATGCATAACAGGATGAAGGCCGACAGGCGGATCAGGACCAGTGTGCCGTTGGCGCCGATCAGGTCACCCAGCCGCCGCGCATACCGATAACACCCGAAGATGGCGGCGCAGACCACGAGGGCGCCGAGGATCGCCGACACCGCATCTGCGAGATACGGCTGCACCGTCGACGGAAAGTTGGCGCCGATGGTCACGGCCGCCGAGATCGCGCCTGGCCCCACGGTCAAGGGCAGCGTCAGCGGATAGAACGCCCTGGCGTCGTGCGTATCCACCTTCGCCGCTGGCGCAGCGGTATTGTTGTCGTCCGCATCGGACAGCATTGACCAGCCGAGCTTGCACACGATGAATCCGCCGGCCACCTGCACCACCGGAATCGATACGCCAAAGAATTCGAGCAGCAGATTGCCGAGGAACAGCGACCCCATCAGCAGGATAAAGCCGTTGATGGCCACCTTGCGCGCGAGCCGCGCGCGGGTGGCCGGGTCGGCGTTGGCCGTCATCGTCAGGAACACCGGCGCGTTGCCGAGCGGATTGACGATGGGGAACAGCGCCCCGATCACCAGCAGCACGCCTTGGGCGAAGTCGTGGCCTTCGAACATCAGGCAATGGCCATGAAGGGCATGGGCAAGGCTCCGGAGTGGCACGCACGACCCGCGGTGACCGCGAGCCGCGAGACAGTAGCACAGCCGACGCGCGGGGCGACTGTGCGCTACTGCTTGACGGCGCCGGCCGTCAGGCCCGCCACGAGGTAGCGTTGCAACGCGACGACCAGCGCCAGCACCGGCACCAGCTGCACCGTGGCCGCCGCAAAGATCACGCCCCACTGCACGCCTTCGACGGTGCCGAGCATTTCGCCGATCACCACCGGCGCCGTGCGCGCATTGCGCGTGGTGAAGATCATCGCGAACACATATTCGTTCCACGCAAACACGACGACGAAGATGGCGACCGCGATGATGCCCGGCACGACCAGCGGGAAGACCACGCGGACCAGGATGGCCAGCAAGCCGGCGCCATCCACCGCCGCGGCCTCCTCGAGCTCGATGGGCAGCTGCGCAATGAACGCGCGCATGATCCAGGTGCCGAGGCTGACGTAGAACGCGGCGTAAAGCAGGATCAGCAGCAGGTGCGTGTCGTTCATCCGCAATGCGTTCAGGATGGGGAACAGCGGCACGGTGATGATGATCGGCGGCAACATGCGCGCCGCCAGCATGCCGAACGCGGTGAAGCTGAGCAGCCGGTTGCGGAAGCGCGCGTACACGTAGCCGGCCAGCGTCGAGGCGAGGATGGCCAGCAGCGTGGTGCCGGACGTCACAATCAGGCTGTTGCCCAGGGCGCGGAAGAATTCGGGCCGGGTTTCCCACAGCACGACGTAGTTGTCGAACGTGGGCCGGAACAGCAGCGACGGGGGCACCTCGAAAATCTGGTTGGCCTCCTTGAACGACGACAGCACGACCAGCAGGATGGGTGCGCCCGACCACACCAGCGCCAACGCAATCAGCGCGGCGCGCGCGATGCGTGCCAGTGGCGTGGGTCTACGCACCGCGCATCACTTCACGATACATGCGCCGCAGCCAGGGCAGCGCGATCAGCAGTGACATCGCGAGCATGAAGCAGCCGGTGGCGGCGGCCACGCCGAACTGGTGGTACTTGAACAACTCGCGATAGAGATAGATGGCCAGCACTTCGGACAGGCGCGCCGGACCGCCCTCGGTCAGCAGCCACACTTCGGCAAACGTGCGGATCGCGAAGATGTACCGGAACAGCACCGCGAGCAGGATGGCCGGCATGATGAGGCGCAACGTGATCAGCCGGAACTGCTGCCAGCGCGAGGCGCCGTCCATCTCGGAGGCCTCGAGCACGTCCTTCGGCACCGTGGTCAGCGCGGAATAGAGGATCAGGAACGTGAACGGCAGGTGATGCCAGATCGCGATCGTCGAGGCGAGCAGCAGCGTCTGGACGGGATTGGTACTCCAGTCGAGCTGTGGCAACCCGATGCGCCCGAGCAGATGCGAGACCATGCCGACGTCGGGCTCGAACATGTAACGCCACATCACGATGCCGCTGCTCTCGGTGATGGCGTACGGCGCCAGGATCACGGCGATGATGACGGCCTTGCCGCGCAGCGGCGCGGACAGCAGCACGGCCAGGCCGAGACCCAGCAGCAGCTCGACATAAACGATGCCGTTGACGACGAAAAATGTGTTCCAGAACGCGCGCCAGAAGATGCGGTCGGCGAAGAGCTGCGCGTAGTTGGCCAGCCCGACAAAGCGCACGTCCTGCCCGTAGGTCGACGTGTTGAAGCTCAGCCAGCCGACATACAGTGCCGGCAGGACGAGAAACGCCAGCAAGAGGAACAGCGTTGGCGCCAGCATCGCGTAGTGCAGCGCGCGCGCCGTGCGCCGGTCGCCCACGCGGCGGGGTCGCACGAGGGGGCCGGTCGCGGTGCCGGTTATCGATGTTGCCACGCGCCCGCGCCTCTTCCGGTCGGAGGATTCAGGTCGGCAGCAGCGGCTGCACGCGCTTCTTGACGTCGTTCATCGCGGTCTGCGGGTCCTTGGTACCCAGCATGGCGTTGCCCAACTCCTCGATGAAGATGTCCATCGCCTTGGCGGAGTTGGCAAAGCCGGGGACGACGAGACGCGCGTTGCCCAGTGCCTGCTTCTCGGCCGCCGCGTAGGGAATCAGCGCCTTCACCTTTGCGTCTTCATACGCGGAGGGACGCACCGGACCGTTGCCGTTCAGGGTTTCGGCGATGGTGCTGTCCGGCAGCGACAATTGGCGGATCAGACTCCATGCTCGTTCCTTGTTGCGGCTGTTGCGCGGAATGGCCATTGCCCACACCGACGTTTTGGCCGCGATCGGCTTGCCGTCGACGGCCAGTGGCAACGCGGCCACCGCGATCTTGCCCGGATATTTGCTGGCCTTGGGATCGTTGTAGTTGAGATAGCGATTGAACGGATTGTTGGTCATCGCCGCGCGGCCTTGCTGCATGAAAGTGGTGACGTCCTCGGTCTTGAGATTCATCGAGTTCTTGGGCAGCACGCCCTTGCGATACAGGTCCACCAGCGCCGTGACGCCGCGCACGGACGCGGGCTGGTCGATCACGACCTTGTAGTCGGGCGTGATGAAGTCGCCACCGAAGCCGCGAATCCAGTCGATGGGGGTTGCCGGGTCGTCGAAGTTCATGACGAGCCCGTACACCTGCACGCCGTCCGCGCGCTTGAACGTGAGCTTTTCGGCCAGCACAAAAACTTGCTCGACCGTGCGCGGCGGCTCGGTCACATTCTTCTCGGCAAAATAGTCGGTGTTGTAGTGCAGACCATGCGTGGCGTGGCGAAACGGAATCGCCGTGATCTTGCCGCCGAACGTGTGCGCCGCGACCATGCCCGCCGGAATCTCGTTGAAGTCGGGAATGGGATCCTTGGCCTGCCACGTGCGCAGGTCCTCGAACAGCGGCGCAAACTGCGGGCCGGTGTAGCGATCGAGGATGAACACGATGTCGGCGTTGCCTTCGGCGAGGCTGGCTTCCTTGAAAGCGCGCTCGTTGGCGGCTTCCACACCGAACGTGAGCCATTCGACTTCCACGCCCTGCTTGGCGCGCCATGCGGCGGTCACGTCGCCGCCCGCACCGGTGGTGGCAGCCGCCTTGTGCACGGCATGCCCGATGAGGGTCAGCCGTTCGGCGGCATACGCGCGCAGCGTGGCGAAGGGTCCGGTAACCGCAACCGCAGCGGCAGCGGACAGGAACTTGAGCAGCGATCGACGCGAATGCATGAAGGTCTCCTTGAGTGCGCGGATACAACCCGGTGCTATCGCCCGGGTCGTGGGCATCTTGTTATTGGCGTAGCTTGCGGGCGGTGACGCGCGGCGCCACGGCAATTTCCTGGCGGTCGAGGACGTGGTCGCGCGCGGCCGCGATGTGGCCCTCCATGCACAGCACGGCGGCTTCGGGTTCGCAGCGCCGGATGGCATCGAAGATCGCCACGTGCTCGTCATGAATGCGACGCACGCGCCCGGGCATGTCCTGGTCGCCGAACGTGTTGAGGTCCAGCCGCTCGGCACCGATGAAATTGGGGATCATCTCCACCGTCTTCAGATAGAACGGGTTGTGGGTGGCCCGTGCCACGGCGCGGTGAAAGTCGAAATTGATGTCGGCCAGCAGGTGATACACATTGTTGTCGAGCGCCACGGCGGCGCGCTCGAGCGTGCGTTCGAGATCGACGAGGTCGGAGGCTTCGCGTCGTTCGGCGGCCATCGCGGCCGTGGCCGTTTCCACCGTGATGCGGAATTCGTACGAACGCAGGAGATCGGACACCGTGCGGATGGGCGGGTAGGCATGCATGCCGGGAGGTTCGCCCCGCACCACCACGTTGCCCGAGCCCCGATGCGACTGCACAAAGCCCTCGCTTTTGAGGCGCGCGAGCGCATCGCGGATCACGGGGCGCGATACGCCGAAGCGCGTGCTCAACTCGCCTTCCGGCGGCAGCTTGCAGTCCCTGGGAAATTCGCCGCGCGCGATCAGGCGAAACAACTGCTCATATACGATGTCGGCCAGCTTGCGTGTGGTGCGCGTCGCCGGCGCGGCAGCCGTGGCGGTGCGCGCGGATCCATGCGGCGTCACCATCGCTATTCCGGCCGTTCGCCGAGCGTGGTCAGGCGATGCATGCGGCGCCGCCCCTGGCCCGTGAACGCATCGCGTCGATGCATCGTGCAGCGGTTGTCCCAGATGATGAGGTCACCGACCTGCCACGTCTGCGTCCATACGTCCTCAGGGCGCGCGGCGCTGCTCCACAGCTGGTCGAGCAACGCTTCGCTTTGCGCCAGCGGCAGGCCCGGGATATACGCGCCGAAACGGCGCCCGAGGTAGAGCGCGCGCCGCCGCGACGTCGGGTGCGTGCGCACCAGCGGGTGCTGCGGCCCCGGCAACTCCCGCGGGTCGTGAGTGACGATGTCGCGATACCCGGGACGGGGAAGGCCCTGCGCGGTGTGGCTTTCCTGGTGCTTGACCTTGAGCCGTGCGATGGTGCGCTTCACGTCGTCGGTCAAGCGCTCGTACGCGTTGTACATGTTGGCGAAGCTGGTGTTGCCGCCGCTGGGCGGCACTTCGCGCGCGAGCAGGAACGTGTAGCCGGAGGGGCGCTCGACAAAGCCCTGGTCGGTGTGCCAGTTGAGTTCGCCGTCGCCGTGATCGCCAACCGGCGCGCCGTCCTTGGTGACGTTGGACACCACGGTCATCTTCGGCGATTCGGCCACGTAGACATCGCGCGAGCGGCTGAACTCCGGCGAGCCCTCGAGATCGCCGAAGCGTTCGGCCAGGCGCGTGAATTCGACGTCGTCGAGCGTGTAGCCGCGCAGCCGGATCACCAGATGGTCGCGCAGCGCCTGCTGGATCGTTTCCATGTCGGCCGCAGACGGCGCCTTCAGCTCGACGCCGTGCACGTCCGCGCCCAACGCGGCGTTGGCGGGTTGGATTGCGGGTTCGGTCATCACGGACTGGGACATGGCATGCCTCCTGGCCGATGCCTCCAACGGGGATCGCCGGGCGCGCAGGACGCCGGAGTCGAGGCGCGTGCAGTATCCGGTTCTCCGGCAATATTGTCAACGTTGTAAACTTTATGCGCAAGGGTGTTTCCCACTCCTCTCATTTTCCTGGCACGTGCAGCGAGGGCTTTCCCCATCGGCGGAGGAGGAAGGTAGACAAGGTTGTCCAACAGGTCCGGCCCTGCAACGGTTTTGCCTGGGATCAGCCTTCCGGCGCGGCCAACCGCTTGCGCACGCCACGGATGAGGCCGGCGAGGGGGTCGACGCGGTCGTGGCGCGTACGAGCTTACGCAGAAGCCGACCGGGTCCATGTCCGCGCGAGCTGCTGCGAGGGCAGCTCGACCCAGCGCCACGAGGCCGCGCTCAACGCGACCACCAGCACGAACGTCACGAGCAACGACATCGGGTAACCCAGGAACGGGAACAGCACGGACAGCAGCAGCAGGCCGATCTCGCCGTGATTGAGGTAGAGCGAAAAGCTGATGCGCGAGAAGAACAGCGTGACGCGGTCGAGCCGCATCCGGTCATTCAACAGCAGCAGCACGACAAAGGCCAGCCACGCATAGGCATACGACACGCCGTAGTCGGCGAGTTGCAGCGGGGGTTGCGCCACGACCGTGGCGATGCCGGACAGGAACAGCCCCCAGAAGGCCAGTGTGCCTACGGCAAACGCCCAATTGCCGATGCGACCGGCCCAGCGGAAGTAGAGCAGGCTGCCGAGGAACAGGAAGTTGACGTAGACGGCGTTGACCGCCAGCCGGAACAGCGCGGGGTGCGCGCTGCGTGCCACTTGCAGCAGCGCCAGCGCGACGAATGCCACGACCAGTGCCGTGTGCGGCCGCGTGCGCAACAGCGGCAGCAACAGCGCGACGGCGATGTAGAACAGCATTTCAATGGCCAGCGTCCACGCCACCGAGTTGATGATGGGGGTGCCCAGCAGGTAGTTGACCAGCGACATTGCGCCGGCGATGGAAGGCCACGGATTGGACAGTTGCAGCACCTGCTCCACCGGATGCGTGCCGAGGCTGGGACTCACCCCGGCCAGCGTCATTCCGGCATACACCAGCAGCAGCAGCAGGATGGAGGCCCACAGCGGCGGGAAAATGCGCATGACCCGGCGCACTGCGAACTGCCAGTGCGATTCGCGCTGTGCGACCAGCACGATGACGAAGCCGCTGACGAGGAAGAACATCGCCACCGCCAATCCGCCGCCGTGCATCATCAGCCGCAGCGGATCGAAGATCCACCGGTCGGCGATCACCGCGGGAAGCCACGCCACCTCGTTCTTGTGCAGCCACACGCCGACGAGATGATCGTAGACCACCATCAGCGCGGCCACGGCGCGGATCAGCGCCAGGCTCGGCAGGAATTCGCGGTTGGCGTGCGGCGCGGCGGTCGCGGGCGGCGTTGTCGCGGCAGCCGCAGCAACCTTCATCGGCACGGCTCCGGCAGTTGCCGCCGCGAGCGCCTCACTTGCCTTGGTAGACGCGGTTGGGCAGCCACAGCGCGATCTCGGGGAAGATGCACAGCAGCACGATGCCCAGCACCATCAGCCCGATGAAGGGCAGCGTGCCCCACACGATGTTGCGCAACTTGAGATCGGGCGCGATGCCCTGGATCACGAACAGGTTGAGGCCGACCGGCGGATGGATGAGGCCCATCTCCATCAGGATCGTCATGATGATGCCGAACCAGATGAGGTCGATGCCCAGCGCCTTGAGCGAGGGCAGGATGATGGGCGTAACCATCAGGATGATGGCCACGGGCGGCAGGAAGAAACCCAGCACGACCAGGAACACGTTGATCCAGATGAAGAACTGCCATTTGCCGAGGTTCATCGCCACCAGCCACTGTGCCGCGCCCTGCGTGATGCCAAGGTAGCTCATCACGTAGGTGAAGAGGAACGACGTACAGATGATCATCATGATCATCGTCGACTCGCGCACGGTGCCCGACAGGATGGCGCCCAGGTCGTCCTTGCGATAGCAGCCGTAGAGCGTGACCACCAAAATGATCGAGCCGGCGGCGCCGATGCCGGCCACCTCCGACGGCGTAGCCCACCCGTCGTACATCGCGATCATGATCACCGCGATCAGGATCAGGAAGGGCATGAAGCGCGGCAGCGACTCCAGCCGGTCTTTCCACGTGAAATGTTCTTCCTCGAGGATGGCGGACGAAATCCCCTGTTCCCGCGCGATCTTGAGTGCCGCCGCGCGCTCCATTCGGAACTTGAACACGACCCAGATGGCAAACAGGATCGTCAGCATCAGCCCGGGGCCGAAGCCTGCCATGAAGAGCCTGCCGATCGACTGCTCCGACGCGAGGCCGTAGAGAATCAGCGTGAGCGACGGCGGGATCAGGATGCCGAGCGTGCCGCCCGCGGCGATCAGGCCTGCGGCCAGACCTTCCGAATAGCCGCGCTTGATG
>JANMCS010000310.1:0-1940 GCA_031361405.1 Betaproteobacteria bacterium | reverse complement strand
GTCGCTTCATCACGCTCACGTCCACCGGCTGCGGCGACGTCACGCCACTGCATCCCTGTGCACGCCCGCTGGCCACGCTCGAGGCACTTTAGGGTAACCTCTTCTTCACTGTGCTGGTCGCACGCCTGGTCGGTCCTGCAATGGGATGGCGTGAGGAACAGCGCGAATGGCGACGCAACGAACTCAACGATGCTTCCCCTCCAAGCTCCTGAACCAGCACGGCCACGACGCGCCCGGCCATCACTGGCGGGCGTATCTGACCTGGCATGGCAACCATGACCCGAAGCCCGCTCATCTGGATCGGCCTGGGCGGCGTCACCGCCGACGACAACCCGCGCATGCACCTGTGGCAGCAGCGGCTGCATTGGGCGATGGTGGTGATCGCGCTGCTCGGCGTGCCCGCCTATATGCTCGATTCGTCGCAACAGAGCGCCATGTCGCACCGGATCGCGGGTGACCTCGACCTGTTCATTCTTGTCGCGTTTATCGCGGAACTGATCTGGATGGTGTCAATCTCCAGTTTTCCCCTGCGCTACGTCGCCGAGAACTGGCTCAACCTCCTGATCATCGCCGGCGCCGCCGCGGCGATATTCGGTGCCGACACCGGCTGGATCGCCGTGGTGCGCGCGCTGCGCGCCGCGATTGCCGTGCTGGTGCTGGTGCGCACAGCCACCGAATTCCACGTCCTGTTCACGCGTCGCGGCGCCCCGGCACTGCTGGGCGTTGGCGTCATCACGATGCTGCTGGCAGGCGGCGTGTTCTATTGGCTCGACCCGGCGATCAATTCCTACTGGGACGGCCTGTGGCTGGCGTTCGTCACCGGTTCCACGGTGGGCTATGGCGACATCGTCCCGACCACGGGCGCCACGCGCCTCTTCGCAGCGCTGATGGTGCTGATCGGCGTGTCGCTGATCTCGCTCTTCACCGCCAACATCGTCGCGTTCTTCATCGGGCGCGAGGAAACGCGACTGCGCGAGGATCTGCACCACGACATCATCGAGCTGCGCAAGGAAAACGCGCGGCTGCTGGCTGCGGAGGAATGGCGCCTGAGCCTCGAGCTCGATGCGGAATTGAAGGCGGTGCGCTCCGAGGTGGCCGACCTGCGTGGTGAGCTTGCAGACTTGCGCCGCGACCTGAGTACGCTGCACAGCGATCTGCCGATGCCACGCGATCCGACGTAGTGGTTTTGTTACACCGCGAGGTGTGCGCGCACGTTGTCGGCTTCCATCGTCGCGCCCTCCCCCCGGGCAACCACTTCACCGCGCGACAGCACGACATAGCTGTCGGCCAGCGCGCGTGCGAAATCGTAGTATTGCTCGACGAGCAGGATGGCCATGTCGCCACCGCTGGTGAGCTTGCGGATCGCGCGTTCGATGTCCTTGATGATTGACGGCTGGATGCCTTCCGTGGGCTCGTCCAGGATCAGGAGCTTCGGGCGCAACGTGAGCGCGCGGCCGATGGCAAGCTGCTGCTGCTGGCCGCCGGACAAATCGCCGCCGCGCCGCCCCAGCATGTCCTTCAACACCGGAAACATCTCGAAGATATAGGACGGGATGCCTACGCCCCGCTTCTGTGTGGCCAGCCCCATCAGCAGGTTTTCCTGGACGGTGAGCTGCGGAAAGATATCGCGGCCCTGCGGCACGTAGCCAAGACCGAGGCTGGCCCGCGCGTAGGGCGGCAGCGCCGCAATCTCGGTATCGCCGAAGCGGATATCGCCCGAACGGATCGGCAACAATCCCATCAGGCATTTGAGCAACGTGGTCTTGCCTACGCCATTGCGGCCGAGCAGCGTAGTGCATTTGCCGGCGGGCACGTCGAAGGACACATCGCGGAGGATGTGGCTGCCGCCGTAGTACTGGTTCACGTGGGCGACGGACAGCATCATCAGTCCCGAAGGGCCGCCCCGAGGGGCTGATTGCTCCCCCTCGGGGGGCAGCGAG
>JANMCS010000267.1:0-21153 GCA_031361405.1 Betaproteobacteria bacterium | reverse complement strand
CATCCCGCACGCACCCGCGCAGCCAGCGGTGCGCCGGATCGCCATCCATCCGGGGGTGCCAGAGCAATGACACCGTGATCGGCGCGATGGGCATGGGCAGCGCGAAGCTGTGCATGCCCGCGCGCAGGTCGCCGGTGTGCCGCTCGGGCACGCTGGCCACGAGATCGGAGGCCCGCGCCAATGCCAACGCGGCCGCGAAGCCGCCAACGGTCGTGGCAATCGCGCGTTCCAGCCCGAGCGGGGCCAGCGCATCGTCAAGGGGACCTTTGCCGCTGTCGGGTCGCGCGATGCGGATGTGCCGGGCGGCGGCGTAGCGGGCGAGAGTGATCCTGCCTTTGCTGAAGGGGTGCCCGTTGCGCACCACGCCAACGAAGCGGTCGGCGAACAATGCTTGCGTGCGCACTTCCGGCCCGGTGGCCCTGCCCACCACGCCGGTTTCCAGATCGACGGTGCCCTCGCGCAGCGGCCCGCTGTCGCGGCCGAACTTGGGCACGAAGCGCAGGCGAACGCCGGGCGCGTCAGCGCCGATGCGCGCGAGAAGCCTGGCCCCGAAATTTTCGACGAAGCCTTCGCTGGTCCGCAGCGTGAACGTGCGCTCGAGCTGCGCGAGGTTGAGTGCCTTGGCGGGGCGCAGCGCTGCTTCCACGTCATGCACGAGTTGCCGCACGCGCTCCCGCAACTCGAGCGCGCGGGGCGACGGCACCAGTCCGCGCCCCGCCCGCACCAGCAGCGGATCGCCGGTGGCTGCGCGCAAGCGCGCCAGGGCCCGACTCATTGCCGAGGGGCTAAGTTGCAGTCGCCGCGCCGCGCGGGCCACGCTGCCTTCCGCGAGCAACACGTCGAGCGCGAACAGCAGGTTGAGGTCGGGTCGGCTCATGGTGTCGCTTCAGGGTGGTGATCGGGATAAGGCGTCACGTGCATCTATCAAGTGCAAATGATGCGCCTTCCGCCATGGATCACAACAGCCTATCGTGAGGTTGTCTCCAATGCCGGAGTCGCCAGACCGACGGGGTTCAGATGAGTACTACAGCAGACGATGCCGCGGGAGCCGGAGGCGGGGAGCACCGGCCGGCCGCGGGTTGGGCGCTGGCCAGCCTGGCGCTGTGCATGTTGCTGCCCTCGCTCGGCACTAGCATCGCCATCGTTGCCTTGCCGACGTTGGCGCTGGCGTTTGCGGCCCCGATGCAGCAAGTCCAGTGGGTTGTGCTGGCCTACCTCCTGGCCACCACGACATTGATCGTCAGCGTCGGACGCCTTGGTGACATCACGGGCCGACGGCGCCTGCTGCTGGCCGGCGTCGCCCTGTTCACCGCGGCCTCGATCCTGTGCGCGATCGCGCCGACGCTCGGTGTTTTGCTGGCCGCGCGCGCTGCGCAGGGCCTTGGCGCAGCCATCATGATGGCGCTCACCATGGCGTTGGTCGGCGCGGCCGTGCCCCAGGCACGGATCGGCCGCGCGATGGGGCTGCTCGGGACGATGTCCGCCGTGGGCACCGCGCTGGGTCCTACGCTCGGTGGCGTCCTGATCGCCGCATTCGGCTGGCAGACGATCTTCGTCGTCAACATACTACTGGGCGTGCTGGCGCTGGTCCTGGCGCGGCGCTACCTGCCGGCTGACCTTAAAACGGCCCAGGCCGAGCGGACCGGCTTCGACCATGTGGGCACGTTGCTGCTGGCGCTGACGCTTGCCGCGTATGCGCTCGCGATGACGATGGGGCGCGGCAGCTTCGGCCTGATCAACGTGGCGTTGCTAGGGGCTGCGGCAATGGGCGCCCTGCTCTTCGTGCGGGCCGAAGCGCGCGCCGCATCGCCGTTGCTGCGCATGGCAATGTTCCGGCAACGTATGCTGAGCGCGGGCCTCGCCATGAGCGCGTTCGTGTCGACCGTGATGATGGCAACGCTGGTGGTCGGTCCGTTCTATCTCGGGCGCGCGCTTGGCCTCGACACGGCGCTGGTCGGTGTCGTGATGTCGGTGGGGCCGGTGATCGCCGCCCTGACCGGCGTGCCCGCAGGCCGCCTCGTGGACCGCCTGGGCGCGCAGCGCACGACCGTTGGCGGGCTTGTCGGGATGGTGCTCGGATGTGCAGCCTTGAGCGTGGCGCCGACCACGCTCGGCGTCGCGGGCTTCGTGATCCCCATGGCCGTCATCACCGCCGGCTATGCGTTGTTTCAGACGGCCAACAACACCACCGTCATGACGGATGTGGCCGCGGACCAGCGCGGCGTCATCGCCGGCATGCTCACCCTGTCGCGGAATCTCGGCCTCATCACGGGCGCATCCGCGATGGGCGCGGTGTTCGCCGTCGCGTCGCACGCGGGCGACCTGGCAACACCAGGCGCGCAGACGGTTGCCACCGGCATGCGGGTCACGTTCGCCGTCGCGGCGGCGTTGGTGGCCGTGGCACTGGTCATCGCTCTTGGCAGCCAGGCGCTCGCGCGGCGCGACCGTCGAGCCAATGCGTCGGCGGCGGTGCGCGGCCATGAAGGGGCGGCCGGGTTACGCGTCGAGAAAGGCTAGGACGCGCCTTTTTTCCCGGCGCCCGCGCTGCTCTTCTTCGATTCCTGCTTGCCAAGTTCTGCGGCAGTCAACTTGACCTTCTTCACCTTTTCCGTCGGGACCTTTTCCTTCTTCACTTTTTCCTTCTTGACCTTTTCCTTCTTTACGACCGGCCCTGCCAACGCCAGCTTCGCCAGGTGTTTGACCTGCTTTTCTGCGTTGTCGAGAAGCTTCCTGGTTTTCTGGTGCTGCCGTCTTGCCTTGAGCATGGATGCGTGGGTCATCTGGGTCTCCGGTGGATGAAAATTTGAACTCGACTTCAGTCTGACCTGATTTGGTGTTCTTGGCCAACGGACCGTACGCGGCCGCCATCAGCGCTGCTGCGGCATGCCGTTGAAATGCGGCCACCGGTCGGCAGGGATCGTCGGGCGGAAGGCCTTCGACCGCACGGCGGCGCGGACACTGTTCATCCGACCATCTTCCGCGCCAGGAAACACAGATACAACTCGCGGCAGGCCCAGGCATCGGTCGCCGCGTAGGTGATCTGCTGCGGCGTCAACGTGCGTGCCGCCCAGTTCGTGGTCTTGGCGCCCTTGGGGATGCGGGTGCTGAGAAAAATCCCCGCGAGGTTGCGGACACCGGTCTGCTTCATGCCATGGCGCTTCGCGATTTTCCCGAGGTCCAGCACCGATTGCTCGTCGAACTCGAACAGCCTTTTGAGGTTGCGCAAATCGTCGCCAACCGACACGCCCACCTTGATGATGTTCTCCGCCGCAAGAATCTCGCGCACGGCATCGAAGAGATCCTGCCGCTGGACCTGGAAGAGATACACCGCGCCCGCAGTGGCAAACTGCGCGATGGAAGGAAGGTAGCTCTCGCCGGGTTTGAAGGCGGGCCGGGTCTCGGTGTCGAAACCGACCACGCTTTCCTGCAGGATGTCCTGCAGCGCGTAGTGGAGATCCGGCCGTCCGGCCACGACATGCACCGGGCCTTCATAGCGCCGGATCGGCAACGCACTCAGCTCGTCATGCGAGATGCTGGTAACGACAGTGGGGGGCGCGGCGGCGGTGGCGTCCGGATTCATACGTCCGATACTAAGCTGGTTTCATGGCGACGGTGTTGGCAGACCGGCCCGTCGCCATCATCGATCCACGCGCGCGTCAGTCGGTATCGGGCAGGACCAGTTGGCGCCAGCCGGCGTGGCCGAGGCGGCGCAGCGTTTCGATATTCCGCTCGTAGATCGTAGCCGCCTCGGGAAACGCAGCCACGGCGCGGTCGATGCTGGCCTCCCGCAACAGATGCAGCATCGGGTACGGTGAACGGTTGGTGCAGTTCTCGATGTCGTCTGTGGCATTGCCCGCAAATTCATACGCCGGGTGGAAGCTCGCAATTTGAATGGTGCCTTCGTGGCCGAGGCGCCGGACCAGCGCATCGGCTTCGCGCAGGAAGAAGCTGTAATCGATGAAATCGGTCAGTGCCTGAGGATGGATCAGCAGCGTGGTCTCGATCGCCTCCGGGGTGGCCTGCGCCAGCCATTCGAGTTCGTGCCGCAGCTCGGTGAGCAGCTCCTCGGTTGTCGTCGCCGCCGTTACGGCATACCGAATCTGCTGCTTTACGTGGACGGCCTTGGCAAAGGGGCACAGGTTGAGACCGATCACCGCCGCCTCCAGCCATCGCTGCGTCGAGGCGATGACATCGGCGCTTGACTTCATGCCGTACCGCGCACGCAGTACAGGCCGAGCGTGCCGTAGCCCTTCGCCAACGGAATGCGCCCGACATAGCGCAGCGACAGCCCGCGCGCGCCGGTGGCGGCGGCGACGGCAGCAAAGGCGCTGCTCGCGTAGACCTGACCGGGCGGGGTGATGGGTTCAATGCGCGCGGCGCGGTTGGTGTGCGCGCCACTGTAGAGATTGCGTCCCGTGATGGGATCGCGCGTGCAGTGCACCGGGCCGGCGTGCAATGCGATGCGCAAGTCGAAATCGGGCGGGAGGCCCCAGGCCTTGCGATCGAAGTCGCGCACCAGCGCACTGAGTTCGAGCGCGTAGTGGCCGGCGGCGACGGCACTGCGAAACACCATGTACAGGCCATCACCGGACGTGTCGACCTGCTCGCAGGGATGTGCGGTGCGGCGATTCAAGGCGGCGACGGCCTCGAGGAAGCCGGTGATGAAGCCGACGATCTGGTCTTCGCTCAACAGGCTGTATCCGACGGCGTCGGCGAACAGCAGCGCCCGCATCTCGTAGGTGAGGACACCGACACGAGCATCCGGCCCGGAGGCCGGTGCCGACGGCGGTGCCGGGCCACCGTGAAACGCGTGCGCGTCGACGTGGTCCACCGTGAGGCCTTGCTCTTCCCATTGCGCAACCAGTGCCGCGGCGCCGCCGGCAATGGCCTTGAAGCGCGGATCCCACACCGCAATTCCGCGCAGCTGGGTATCGAGCGTCTCCGCGCGCAATGCGGCCATTCCGGTGAGGACCAGGTTCGCGTAGTCGAATGACGCGGCACTGTCGCGGGCGCGATGGTCGCTGGCAATGGTCACGCTGTCCGCCGTCGCGAGCGCCTGCTCGAAGCGCTCGCCCCAGCGCCCGCCGGCGAAGTCGACGCTGCTGCGGTAAAACTCGGCTGCGGGGAATGGCAGCACGATGTGCGTTTCGCAACCAAGCTCGCGCGCCGCTTCGAGGCAAATGAGGTCGGCGCCGCACGCCGCCGATCCGTAAACGGCCGTCGGCTGCAGCGCTGCGAGATGCTGCATCAGCGCGTGACGCACGGCCCCTTCGATGGCGGCGGGAAAGCGCGGTGTCCGGCTATCGGGGCCGTCGATCATGTTGCCGGTGAACGCAAGCACCGGCGGAATGCGAAGCGCATCCTGCAGGGCAGCGTCGTGCGGCGGCAGATGGGCCAGCAGGAGCCGGAGCTGTCGCCGCGTGGAGCTCACGTCGCCGAACCGGCGCTCCGCCAGTTCCGCAGCGTGACGATAATGCCGTTCCGCCGCTCCTACATCACCGAGGATGAGGGTCGCTTCCCCCAGCGTGGCTTCCCGCCAGTACCGCGCCGAGCCGCTGGCGTCGACCGGAGGGTCCCGCGCGCAAATCGCGTGCACCTCATGCGCAATCGCGCGGGCGCGTTCCAACGCACCGTTGAGCACCGCCATCGTCGCGGCATTGATGCCCGCGTAATACGCATCGGCATCGCCACTGGCGTGGTCGCGCGCATTCTCGAATGCACGCAGGTACAGCCGGAACCCGGCATCGAGGTGTTGCGCCCGCTGCACGGCATCGGTCGCGGCGAGCGCCAGGTCCTTGTGCGTCCGGGCCAGCATGCCGAGCGTCTCGGCGTCGCCATGACCGTCGTCCGCGAGTTGTGCAAGCAAGCGGTTGGCGCGCTCGACGTCGCCGCTACGGGCTAGGGCCAGTGCCTGCAATTGCCGCAGCCGCACGTCGTCTGGCCAGCGCATCAGGCCGGAGTGGGCCGCGTTGTACGCCAGGATGGGTTCACCCTGATGCAGGCGCTCCTCGGCGCGGCGCACCGCATCCGCCGGCGTACCGATCGATTCCGCCGGCGCTGGATCGTGCATGGAGATCAACTCCGATGGAGGGGCGCAACAAGCAGGTTCGCCGACCGTCCATGCGCGTCGCGCGAGGGCCGGCGCGGGCAAGGCCGTGGACCGCAAGGCAATACTCTATCCAAACGCCGCTGGATCGCCTACTCTGCATGCGCGAGGAGGTGTCATTCGCCTCCTGCCCACCTGACCACGTGCAGGACCCTTCAAGGAGGGGCGTTTCGTGTCCAAACACCGCGTGCCGTCGTCTGTTTGCGCTCGAGCGCGCCCGGTTTGAGCAACGTACACCGCCTGGAGTTGCAGTCCCAGACCCTCGATGAGGATGGCTGGGACGACCTGCTGAACTTCATCGAGGAACGACGGGTCATTCCAATCGTCGGTCCCGAACTCCTCACCGTCGACACCGACAATGGTCCGCAGCTGCTGTACGACTGGCTGGCGGACAAGCTTGCGGTGAAGCTGGGCGTGGATACGGTGCAACTGCCATCGCCGCATACGCTGAACGACGTCGTGTGCTGGTTTCTGTCGGCGCACGGGCGCCGCGAGGACACGTACACCCGGCTGCGCACCGTGCTGCGCGACGCGGATTTTCCGCCACCGAAGGCGTTGCGCCAGCTGGCCGAGATCACCGACTTCGATCTCTTCGTCTCGACGACGTTCGACTCGATGCTGGAAAGCGCGATCAATGCCGAGCGCTTCGGTGGCGCGCAGTCCACCGCGGTGCTGAGCTATACGCCCAGCCGCGTGGTCGACCTGCCGTGCGAGCGCGAGCAATTGCAGCGACCCGTCGTCTATCACCTCCTGGGCCGGTGCTCGGCGTCGCCCACGTATGTCGTGTCCGACGAGGACATGCTCGAATACGTGTGCGCGCTGCAGAGCGAGCACCTGACGCCCGAAAAACTCTTCTATGAACTCGAGCACAGCCACCTGCTGATCATCGGCAGCAATTTCTCGAACTGGCTGGCCCGTCTCTTCCTGCGCATGGCCAAGCGGCGTCGGTTGTCGGACCCGCGCGACGTCGGCGAGGTGCTGGCCGACGGCCATACCGGCGCCGACAAACGCCTGATGGCCTTCCTGCAGCAGGTAAGCGTGCGCACCCGCGTCTACAGCGGCGCCGTCCACTTCGTCGACGAGTTGCATCGGCGCTGGAGCGCGCGTCGTCGGCCCGCGCAGGTCATCGCGATGAGTGCCGCCCCGCAGCGGTTCCTCCCGCCCGAGCGCGAAATGCCGGACCACGCCGTGTTCATCAGCTATGCGCGCGAAGACCTGGGCGCGGTGCAGCAGCTCAAGGCCGCCTTCGACGCCGCGGGGATCAAGACCTGGTTCGACATGGACCGGCTGGAAGGTGGGGACGACTACGATCGCAAGATCCAGAAGAACATCGCCCGCTGCTCGTACTTCATCCCGGTGATTTCCGACGCGACCGAGCGCCGGCTCGAGGCGTACTTCAGGCGCGAGTGGAGTTACGCGCTGGATCGCACGCGCAACATGGCCGACGAGGCGATCTTCATCCTGCCGGTGGCCATCGACGCCACCGATCCGCGCGGCGCGCGGGTGCCGGACAAGTTCAAATCGCTGCACATCATGCAGTTGCCGGGGGGCGAACCCACCGCGGAATTCGTGCAGCGGGTGCAAGGGCTGCTGTCCGGCCATGACCGCGGTGCCGGAGGCGCGGCGTGAGCGAAGCGGCGGCGCCGGGCGCCGACGAGTCGACCGCGTCGGGCAGCCAGCAGGCAGCGGACCTGCAGCCCACCGTCGACGCGCAGCAGCCTTGGCTGGGGCTTGCCTCCTTCACCGAGGAAACGCGCGGCTTTTTCTATGGCCGCGAGGAAGAAATCGCCGAACTCGCGCGGCGGGTGCAGCGCAAGCTGCTGACCATCCTGTTCGGGCAATCGGGCCTCGGCAAGACGTCCATCCTGCGCGCCGGCATCGTGCCGCGGCTGCGCCCAGAAGGCTATTGCCCGGTCTACGTCCGCGTTGATTACGCGCCGGAATCACCACCACCGGCCGAGCAGATCAAATCCGCCATCATGCGGGCGACCGGCGCCACCGGGCAGTGGACGCAGCCGGGTGTGGCCACCACGGGCGAATCGCTGTGGGAATTCCTGCATCACCGCGACGACGTGCTGCTCGATGCGGCGGGCAAGCCCGTCATCCCGCTGTTGATCTTCGACCAGTTCGAGGAAATATTCACGCTGGCGCAAGCCGACGATGCGGGCAGGCAACGCGCGGCGCAATTCATCGATGACCTGGCCGACCTGGTCGAGAACCGGCTGCCCAAGGCGGTCGAGGACAAGCTCGATCACGACGATTCGATCGCCGACCGCTTCGATTTCGGCCGCGCCGACTATCGCATCCTGATCGCGCTGCGCGAGGACTATCTCGCGCACCTCGAAGGCGTGAAGGGCGTGATGCCGTCGATCACGCAGAACCGCATGCGGCTGGCACGCATGAACGGCCAGCAGGCACTCTCCGCGGTGCTGAAGCCCGGCGGCAAGCTGGTGTCGGAGGAGGTGGCGGAAGCGATCGTACGTTTCATCGCGGGCGGTTCCGAATTGCGCAATGCCGAGGTCGAGCCTTCGTTGCTGTCGCTGATCTGCCGCGAACTCAACAACACGCGCATCGCGCAGGGTCGCGCCGAAATTTCCGCCGACCTGCTAGCCGGCTCGCACGACACCATCCTGGCCGAATTCTACGAACGCGCGCTGGCCGATCAACCGCCGGCGTTGCGCAAGGTGATCGAGGACCAGCTGCTCACCGATTCCGGTTACCGCGAAAGCCTGGCCGAGGAGCGGGTGTTGAAGGCCTTCGCCGGCGCGGGTGCCGCGCCGGATGCACTATCCACACTGGTGAACCGGCGACTGCTGCGCATCGAAGAGCGGCTCGACGTGCGCCGCGTCGAACTCACGCACGACGTGCTGTGCGGCGTGGTCAAGGCCAGCCGCCAGCTGCGGCTCGAACGCGAAGCGCTCGAGGACGCCGCGCGGCAGCTCGAGGCGCAGCACGTGCGCGAAGCCGCCACGCGCCGGGCGCTGGTGCGGGCGCGCAAGATCGCGGCGGCCTGCGCGGTGCTGGCACTCGTTGCAGTTGCCGCCGGCATCTTCGGTGTCCTGGGGATGAAGCGGGCCAAGGATGCCGAAGCGCAGGCCCAGCACGCGCAGCAGCTTGCGGAAGCCGCGCGCAGCGAAAGCGAACGGCTCATCGTCTACCTGATAGACGACTTCTATCGCGAACTGGAACCCGTGGGCCGGCTGGAAATCGTCGGTGAACTCGCGAAGCGCGCGCTCGATTATTACCAGCGCCTGCCGGCCGAGTTGCGGGGTCCGGAGACCCAGCGCAACCAGGCGCTGGCGCAGACGCGCTACGCCGCCATACTGCTCAACCAGGCGCGCAACGACGAAGCGCGCCAGATGCTCGACCAGGCGGTGCCCACGCTCGACGCGTTGCGCAAGCAAGGCGACACCAGCGAAGCCGCAGCTATCGGGTTGGCATCGGGGTTGCTCGCGCAGACGCGGCTCAAGATCGTGAGTCCCGAGGCGTTGCCGTTGGCCGAGCGCGCCGTGGATATCCTGAAGCCTGGCGCGCAGGCGTCCAGCGCAAGCGTTGAAGTGCGTCGCGCGTATGCCGCCGCACTGTCGCGGCTGGGCTTGATCCAGGTGCGCAATAATCGCAATGACGCGGCGCTGGTCACGCTGCCAGCGGCGCTTGAGGTCCTCCGCGGCATCGATAACCTGTCGGCCGACAACGATGCCGCGGCCAAGTTCGGCCAGACGTCGGCCTGGCTGATGGATGCGCTCGATGCCGCGGCGCGACCGTCCGATGCGTTGCGCATCGGCGACGAAGGGCGCCGGGTGGTGTCGGAAGTGCTCGAACGCCAACCGACCAACATGTCGGCCCTGAATGCGCGGGCGCTGTTGTCGCTCAACGTGGCACAGGTTGCCGGCAACGAGCTGCAGGTGTCGCGGCGCGTGACCGCAGCCGATGACGCCGCACGCGATCTCATGCTGCTGTCGCGCATCGACCCGACCAACGTCGTCTTCGTGAGCGACCTGAGCTTTTCACGCCTCATCGCGGGCGACGGCTTGATCGATCTCGGCCGGTCGCGCGAGGGGATCGCCAAGCTCATGCAGGACATGGATCTGCGGGAACGCGCCGCGGCGCGTTCCGGCGCGGTGGCAATGCAGCTGACCATGACCTACCACTACGCAGCCTCGATGGCATTGGAACAGGGACAGGCAACGGCCGCAGAAAAATACCAGGCAGACTGGCTCCGGAACCTCAAGCGCTGGAGCAACAACTTGCCCGTTGGAGCATTCGAGGCCAGCCATATCGCCCTACAAGAGGCCATCGCCCGGACTGAGTTCGCGGTGGCCGCGGGCGACGTGGCCCGGGCCCGCGAGCTGGCCAAGGGCATTCGCGCGGGAGTTCTGGCGCTAGAACCTGGCGACGATCCTGCGCGGAAGGACCGTGTGGCGTTTCTTTTGCGGCGCCTGTACACGGCCTTGGGGCGCGCCGAGTTGGAGTCCCGGGATTTCGAGGCGGCCGCAAAGCACTGGAGCCTGGTCGCCGAGGCGCGCCGTGGCACGAAAACCATCACCATGAGCGACCGCCGTTGGGAGGCCATGGAGGTCGCTTCCTGGGCCTATGCGTTGGCACGAAGTGGTCATCTGGACGAAGCCCGGCCACTCGCGGCGAAGGCGCTGGCCGTCCAGCGCGAGGTGGTCGCGATGAAAACCGAGGACCAATGGCATAAATCGCATCTCGCGCTGGCATTGGTCGCTTCCGCCTATGCCGATCCGAAGCGGTCCGCGGCGCTGCTCGCCGAGGCGCAAACGGTCATGGATTCGTTACCGGCGGAACTGCGCGCGTGGCGCACCAGTCGCTGGACCGATGGCATCATTGCCGAAGCACGCCGCACGGTGCGTTAGCGCACGCCGTCGGAGAACGAGGCCTTCAGGCCGCATCCGCGCGTGTCAACAGGTAGTCCTGGTGGACCACGTTATCGACGTGGTACGGCGCGGCCAGCGCATCGAATTCTGCGCGGAATTGCTCAAGCTTCTGCGGATCGGCGGCCATGCTCTCGACCAGCTTCTGCATCGGACCGACCGAGCGCTCCATGAACAGCCGGTAGTGCGGGACACTGAGCGCTGAGAAGCGCATGACCCCGCGCTCGAAGAACGGCGCGGTGAACTGGTTGCCCAGGCGCTCGGCAATGATCAACGGGTTGCCCCACTGTGGCGACGGCGCGGCACCGGCCGGCGGCGGCGGCGAGTTGCGGCCCACGAAGGCGAACATCTGGCCGATCAGATGCTCGGGTGGCCACGTGGCGAACGCAACGCGGCCGCCCGGCTTCAGCACGCGCCGCATCTCGGCCACGACAACCTCGGGACGTGGGGCGAACATGTGGCCGAACTGGCTGACGACGACGTCGAACGTCGCATCGGGGTACGGTAACGCCTCGGCATCGCCCTCCGTCCAGACGATGTCGGGCAGGCGGGCGATGGCAGCGTTCTCGCGCGCCTGCGCGAGCAGTTCCGGCGTCAGGTCGAGCCCGGAAACCTTGGCACCCCGGCGCGCCGCGGTGATGGCCAGCACGCCGGTGCCGGTACCGACGTCGAGCACGCTTTCGCCCGCGGCGATATCGGCGAACCGGACGACATGGCCGGCGACCGGCGTCGTGAACAGCGCGGTCGGCCCGAACGAGGCCCACATTTCGCGCTGGCGCTGTTTCAATTGGGCAAACGGATCCTGATTCATGCGGGCTCCTTGGGTGACCGGGCTACAGAGTGTGCGTCGGCGCCTGCCGCGCGACAAGGGGGCAGGTATCCGCGGACATCAGGTGCCGTCGGTTGCGCCAACGGCTGGCGGTCATCCCGCGTCTGGCGCAACCCCCCCCGCGGAAACTTGCTGGATAATGCGGTGACAACATCGACCCACCCGCGCCGCGCGGTGGCGCGATGACAATCAGCGTGGAGGATGCATGTCCAAGTACGAGTTCAATATTCGAGTGGCGAGCGCACGCAGGATGACGCTGAAGGCCACGCTCGCCGTTGTGGCCACCGCGGCGCTTGCCGGCATTGGCGGCTTGCCCGGCGCACTCGCCCAGGCTCCCGTGACCATCAATGTCGTCGACGTGGCCGGCAACCTGGCGTTGACGCAGGACGCCTTCGAGCTCTACGCCAAGAAGAACCCGACCAAGGTCGCCAAGTTCACGTTCACGAAGGCCCCTGCGCCGGAGTTGCCCGGTAAGCTGAAGGCGATGCAAGCCGCCGGCCGCGGCGACATCGATCTCGTGCTCACCGGTGTCGGCTTCCTGGGCAACGCCGTCGAGCAAGGTCTGCTGATCAAGCTGCTGCCCGATCACGCGGCAAAATTTCCCGGCCTGATGGCGAATTACCAGGTCCCTGCCGCCAAGATGCAGGAACTGGCGCAGGGCCAGGGCATCGAGGTGACGTTCATGCCGGCAGGGCCGCTGATCGAATACAACCCCGCGAAGGTGAAGCAGCCACCGACCACGGCGCAGGAATTGCTCGCCTGGTGCAAGGCCAATCCGAATCGCCTGATCTACGCGCGACCGGCCAACTCCGGTCCGGGCAACACGTTCATCATGGGCCTGCCGTACATCCTGGGCGACAAGGATCCGAAGGACCCGGTCAACGGTTGGGACAAGACCTGGGCTTACCTCAAGGACCTGAATTCGTGCATCGAGTATTACCCGACGGGCACGGCCGCCACCATGAAGGAGCTGGGCGAAGGTTCACGCGACATGACGGTATCGATGACCGGCTGGGACATCAACCCGCGGGTGCTCGGCATCGTGCCCAAGGACTTCAAGGTCACCCCGCTGAAGGGCATGACCTGGATCAACGATGCGCACTACATGGTCGTGCCCAAGGGTGTTGCGCCCGAAAAGCTCGCGGTGATCCTCGACGTGATGGCGTTCATGCTGACGCCCGAAGCGCAGGCCTACACGTATGACAAGGGCTACTTCTATCCCGGTCCGGCGGTGAAAAACGTGCCGCTGTCGATGGCGCCGAAGGAAAGCCAGGACGCAATCCGGGACTATGGCCGCCCGGAATACGAGAAGTGGCTCGCCGAGTATCCGCATACGCAATCGCTCGAACCCAAGGCACAGGTGGAGGCCTATCGCATCTGGGACCAGCAGGTGGGCGCGCAGAAAACCAAGTGACGTAACGACGATCGCGACCAGGCCCGGGACAGCCCGAGGCCTGGTTGCGATGGCGTGAATCAGTAACGCCGGCGCCGGTCTTTCACGCTTGCGCCAGATCGAAGCGGTCGAGGTTCATCACCTTGCTCCACGCTGCCACGAAGTCGTGCACGAACGTGTGCTGCGCATCGCTGCTGGCATATACCTCGGCGAGCGCGCGCAACTGCGAGTTCGAACCGAAAACGAGATCGACGACGGTCCCGGTCCACTTCATGGCACCCGTGGCGCGATCGCGTCCCTCCAGCAGGTCTTCGGTGACCGCCGACTTCTGCCACGTGGT
The DNA here is from genome assembly GCA_031361405.1 of Betaproteobacteria bacterium. GTDB lineage: Bacteria > Pseudomonadota > Gammaproteobacteria > Burkholderiales > Casimicrobiaceae > VBCG01. The sequence continues at coordinate 7,590 of JANMCS010000267.1, read as the reverse complement.
GCGCATGTCGAGAAGATTCACGAAGTAGTCGTTGGTCAACGTTTCCGGACGCTTGGTGAAGACACCATAGGGCGATTGACCAACGTTGGCGTTGAGCGCCCGCAGGCCGCCGAGCAGCACCGTCATTTCGGGTGCCGTCAACGTCAACAGGTTGGCCCGATCCACCAGCAGCTCCGCCGCGGAAGCCTCGAGTCCAGCGCGGACGTAGTTGCGGAACCCGTCGGCCGCCGGCTCCAGCACGGCGAACGAGTGCACATCGGTTTCTTCCTGCGACGCATCCGTACGTCCCGGCGAGAAGGGCACCGTCACGTCGACGCCGGCGTTCTTCGCTGCGGCTTCGACCCCCGCGCAACCGCCCAGCACGATCAGATCGGCCAGCGAAACCTTCTTGCCGCCTGCGGATGTGCCGTTGAAATCGTTCTGAATCGCTTCCAGTTTTTGCAACACCTTGGCGAGTTCGGCGGGTTGGTTGACGGCCCAATCCTTTTGCGGTGCCAGGCGAAGGCGCGCGCCGTTGGCGCCGCCGCGCTTGTCACTGCCGCGGAACGTGGAAGCGGAGGCCCACGCGGTGGTGACCAGCGTGCCTGCGCCTGCGCCGCCGCGACCATCGGCGATGCGGTAGGTGCCGGCGCTATGCCACGCCATGCGGATGAAGAACTGCCCGTAGTGGCCGTAGTCCGCGGGCCACCAGTCCTGCGAATCGGTCATCAATGCATGCAGGTCCTTGATGACGGCAGCCAGATCGAGGCTCTTGAATTCCTCGGCGTAGTTGAACGCCTCGCCCATCGGATTGGACAGCGCCGAGTTCTGGGCCAGGATCTTGAGATTCATCTGGATCGCGTATGAGTTTGTAACGCAGGCGCCGGCAGCGCAAATTGATTCTTCTAATTGGGGCGATAACATGCACAGGACCTGAGTACGGGTCCGGAGCAGCAGCGAGGCCCGGAACCGAAATGCGATCAAGGTCGAATTCGGTCACGCACGTCGATGCGCGCGCGACGTTGAATCCCTGCCCGGTGGGGTCAAGCCGAACGTTTCGGCAGCTTCCACCCCGGCCGGACGAAATGGCAGGTGTAGCCATTGGGGATGCGCTGGAGATAGTCCTGGTGTTCCGGCTCTGCTTCCCAGAAGGGGCCCGCGGGCGCCACCTCGGTCACCACGCGTCCGGGCCACAGCCCCGACGCGTTGACGTCGGCAATCGTGTCCTCGGCCACGCGCCGTTGCTCGTCGCTGGTCGTGTAGATGGCGGAGCGATAGCTGGCCCCGGTGTCGTTGCCCTGGCGATTGCGCGTGGTGGGGTCGTGCACCTGGAAGAAAAACTCCAGCAGGTCGCGAAAGCTCAACCGATCAGGATCGAAGATGATCTCGATGGCTTCGGCATGGGTGCCATGGTGCCGATACGTCGCATTGGCGACGTCACCACCGGAATAGCCAACGCGGGTGGCAATGACGCCCGGGCGCTTGCGGATCAAGTCCTGCATGCCCCAGAAGCAGCCACCGGCAAGGATCGAACGTTCCTGTGTCATGGGAGTTCCTCGACAATGAGACAAGTATTGTCCCTCAGACGCGGATGCTACGTCAGTGAACGGATTCGGTGGCAATGCCGGCACGGACCCTACGGCACCGCGGAAGCACCTGAGCGGCCTCGATGCCGATGGAAACGCGAGCCGGCGCCAGTCCGGTGACCACGCTTTCGGAAAAAAAAGACCCCGGCGCCTATCTTGCGAAAGATACGCCGGGGTGGAGGAATCTCCAGATTGCTCCGGACGGAAACTGCAGCGCTTCAACGCGAGGCGGCCGCTGCCCCTTTGCTGCATTGGCTGCCGCTGGCGTCCATCCCGCCGTCGACACCGCCCGAGCAGGTCGCGTCAGCAATGCCTTTAGATGTCGCCGGATCCTGTCGCGCTGTGGCCGCGGCGTACCGCTTTCCCGGTATCGAAGTATTGCCCTCGAAGTGCGCGCGACGGGCGTCGAAGACTTCCTTGCGATCCACGGCGGCGGCGGACGGCGAGGTGAGCGCTACTGGCGAAGCCACATTGCTGCGCGCATCCTTGGCCATCCCCGGTTTGTCTTCGCGGCTGCCAATCACCACCAGCAGCGCTACCACGGCGACACACACTGCGCACTTCAACGCCAGCCCAAGACGCCATGCGGGCGCGTTCGAGTGCTCGCGCGAATAGGACTCCACCAATTGCTTGCGTTGCCTGGAATTCATGCTGTTCTCCTGGTCATTGAAGGTTGTGGTTACGCGCGATTACGAGCGGGATTGCCGCGACCTTCGCGCAAGGAATAGCCCGCGTACTGACCCACGCTGGTGCGCCGGTGGCGCTCGGCGCGCGCGGCGTGGCGGTGCTGACCGCGCTGGTGCGCCGCGCCGGCGAACACGTGCCGAAGGCGGACATCATGGATGCCGCATGGCCGGGTCTGGTGGTCGAGGAAGCCAATCTCGCGGTGCAAATCTCGGCCATTCGGCGCTCTCTCGCCTGCGTGCCCGGCGGCGAAGGCTGGATCGAGACGCTGGCGCGGCGCGGCTACCGCTTTGTCGGACCGGTGGCGGCGATCGCTGGCCGTGCGCCCGCGGCGCCTGTGGTGTCCGACCGCACGCGCACCAATCTGCCGCAGGTCCTCACGTCGTTTGTCGGACGCGAGCGCGAGATCGCGCAGATCAAGCAGTTGTTGCCGACGACGCGGTTGTTGACGATCACCGGCACCGGCGGCATCGGCAAGACGCGGCTCGTGTTGCAGGCCGCGGCCGAAGTGCTCGACGCCTATCGCGATGGTGTGTGGTTCGTCGATCTGGCGCCGCTGCTCGATCCGGCGCTGGTGCCAAGCGCGCTGGCGCAGGTGCTGGGGGTGAAGGAGTCGGCGCAACAACCGTTGTCGAAATCGTTGTGCGACTTCCTGCGCGGCAAAACGGTGCCGCCGCGCAAGCGGGGCGCCACAGATCGTCGTGCTAGCGCACGCAAATAGTTCGACCCCTCCTAGTGGCGAGGTGAGTTGTGGCAACCAGCATTTCAAAAAGCAAGGGGAAGTCGGCCAGTGGTAAACGCGCTGTGGGCTCTCCCGGAATCGGCAATGGCGGGGAAATGCATCAGCAGGTCGGTGCCGACGCGGAGGCCACGGGCTTTCTCACCACCAACCATGGTGCGCGCATTGCCGACAACTAGAATAGTCTCCGCCTTGGTACGCGAGGTCCCACGCTGCTGGAAGACTTCATTCTTCGAGAAAAGATCTTCCACTTCGACCATGAGCGCATTCCCGAACGCATCGTGCATGCCCGTGGTTCGGGTGCGCATGGCTTGTTCGAATGCACAAAGGCCATTCCCGACTTGACGCGCGCACCGTTTTCCAGAAAAAGGGCAAGCGGACGCCGGTGTTCTGCAGGTTTTCCACGGTTGCCGGGTCCAAGGGCTCGAAGGACACGCCGCGTGATGTGCGCGGCTTTGCGGTCAAGTTCTATACCGACGAAGGCAACTGGGATCTGGTCGGCAACAACATGCCGGTTTTTTTCATCCAGGATGCCATCAAGTTTCCCGATCTTATTCACTCGGTAAAGCCGGAGGCTGACCGAGCCTTTCCGCAGGCTGCTTCTGCGCACGACACGTTCTGGGACTTCATTTCGCTGATGCCCGAGAGCACGCACATGATCATGTGGGCGATGTCCGATCGCGCGCTGCCGCGTTCGTTGCGAATGATGGAAGGATTCGGCGTCCACACGTTCCAGCTAGTCAATGCAGTCGGAGACGTGCGCTTTGTCAAATTCCATTGGCGGCCGCGCCTCGGCACGCAGTCCACGCTATGGGACGAAGCAGTGAAGATTTCCGGCGCCGACTCCGATTATCACCGGCGCGATTTATGGGAGGCCATTTCGTCCGGCAATCCGCCGGAGTGGGACTTGGGCCTTCAGGTCTTCGACCAGAAATTCGCTGACGCTCAGCCCTACGACGTACTCGATGCCACGAAGCTCATTCCGGAAGAGGACGTGCCCCTCCTGATCGTCGGGCGTCTGGTACTCGACCGCTGGCCCGACAACTTCTTCGCGGAGACGGAGCAAGTGGCGTTCCTGCCTTCCAACCTCATCCCAGGGATCAATTTTTCCGACGATCCGCTGCTGCAAGGTCGCCTGTTCTCGTATCTCGACACCCAGAAATCACGCTTGGGCACCAGCAATTTTCACCAGATCCCGGTCAACGCGCCGGAGTGTCCGTTCCAGAACTTCCAGCGCGACGGGATGATGCAAACGCAGTTGTTCAAGGGGCGCGCCAATTACGAGCCGAATAGCCTCGCGGAGGCCGGCGAAGACGGCGGTCCGCGCGAAAGCCCGCAAGCCGGCTTCGTCACCGCGGGACAGGTTGCGGTCGAGGTCAACCCCGCGCCGAAACTGCGCATCCGCGCGGAGCGGTTTGCGGATCATTTCAGCCAGGCACGGATGTTCTATCAATCGCAGCTGCCCATCGAGCAGGCGCACATCGCGTCCGCGCTCGTGTTCGAGCTGTCGAAAGTGGAACTGGAGCACGTCCGCACCCGCGTGCTGGCAAACCTGCGCACAGTCGATGACGATCTGGCGGGACGCGTCGCGAGGGGTCTCGCGATGCCCCTGCCAACCGCGTCGGTCCCGGCGGTCGGGCCGATCGATATGAAGCCGTCGCCGAGTCTTTCGATCGTTGCGAAAATGAAGCCGACGCTTGCCGGCCGCAAGGTGGGCATCCTGTTCGCGGAGGGTTCAAGCAAAGTCGACATTGATCGTGTGAAGACCGACGTCGTGGCCGCGGGCGGTACAGCCCTCCTGATTGCGCCCAAGGTGGGTGGGATCAAAGTGAAGGGTGGCACGCTCAAGGCGGACGGGCAGCTGGCGGGCACCCCCTCGGTATTGGTGGATGCGATTGCGCTCGTGCTGTCGCGCGACGCCGCCGAGATTCTGGCCAAGGACGCCGCCGCCGTCGATTTCGTGCGCGATGCTTTCGGCCATCTCAAGGCGATCGGCTGCAACGCCGATGCGCAGCCGTTGCTGGACGCGGCCGCCGTTGTACCTGACGTTGGTGTGACCGGCCTCGACAGGAAATTTGTGAAAGCGGCTGCGCTGCGGTTTTTTGACCGCGAACCCAACGTGCGGACATTGGCTTAGTAGGGCGCAGATATTGCCGTTCCCGTCTGTAGATGGATGGCACGCAAGCGCGTTTACGAAGCGTTCTACGCCCAAGTCCTCGTGCCGGACGAAGACCTGCTTCGTCCTGATCCCAGAAACCTGTCGCCCAAAGCCACGGCGCTCGTTGATGTCATTTTTCCCGCTTGAACCTGGCGCCGCTTTCGCCCAGAATTCGTCGTTGCGGATGGACCAATCTGTATGATTTCGGCTCCCCGGCTGCGTGGACCGTTTGCGTTTTCGCAAATTTCAGGGCCGCGTCCAGCGTCTCCATGAACTCCGTGACCTTGATGGGTTTGGTGAGATAACGGAAGAACCCTGCGTCCAGACCTGCCTTGATATCGCGGGGGATTGCATTGGCGCTGAGCGCAACCACCGGGATGCGCGCCGTTGCGGGGTCGCCAGCCAGGATTCTCAACGCCGCGATACCGGTGATGCCCGGTAGATTGATGTCCATCAGGATTACGTCTGGCAGAGCCGCGCGCGCAATCTCGACACCTTCGTTGCCGTCCCGCGCACTCAGAAAGCGGATATCGGGCCGACGCGCGATGAGATCCTCGACCAGCATCAGATTGGCCGGGTTATCCTCGACATAGAGCAAGGTACTTAGCTGCGCGTCGGCTTGAACTAGCGTCCGGGCAACCGCCATGGGTTCGGCTGCACTGAAAACAGGTTGTGGTTCAGCCGCCAGGCTCATTTCGATCCAGAACACACTGCCGCTTCCTACAATGCTTTCCGCGCCAATAGCGCCCCCCATCAATTCGATCAGTCGCTTGGCCACCACCCAGCCGATGCCGGTGCCTTCCTCGACCTTCGCCTCTTGCCCAAGACGATTGAACGGTTGGAAAAGCTGCGCCAATTTATCCTGAGCCAATCCTTCGCCGGTGTCCGTGACATCAATGCGAATGCGTCCCGGGGTGCTCGCGACGCAGTCGACGATGACCGTTCCGGCCGCCCTGTTGTATTTGATCGCGTTGGAAAGAAGGTTGATGAGAACCTGCTTCACCCGTGTCCGGTCGGCGTGGACAAAGTAAGGAGTCTCGGACGCCGGAAAGGTCACGCTTATGCCGCGCTTTTGCGCCTGCGGTTCAATCATGGTCCGGCATTCCTGCATGACTTCAGCCAGCGACATCGGTTCCAGCGACAGCGACAGCTTCCCGGACTCGATCAGCGCGAGATCGAGGATTTCGTTGATCAGATCCAACAGGTACCATCCGGCCTTGAGAATCTGATCGATGCTTCGCTTCTGGGACACCGTTGGCGATGGCAAACCGGATTCCATGAGTTGGGCAAAGCCGAGGATCGCACCGAGCGGGGTGCGCAGCTCATGGCTCATGTTGGACAGAAAGTCCGATTTCGCGAGGTTGGCTTTCTCCGCGGCGGCGGTGGCACTCTCAAGCTCGGCGTTCTTGTCCTGCAGCACCTGATCCAGGCGTTTGGCCTCGGTGACGTCGCGCGCAGCGGCGAACACGCCCTGCAGCCTCCTGTCCCGATCGTGGAAGGTGGTCGCATTGTAGGACACCACCGTTTCCTTGCCATCCCTGGCGCGCGCGGTGAGTTCGTAGTTGGTAACCTTCTTTTCGCTCAGCGCCAGCTTGATCGCCGCTTCGGCCCGCTCCGGATCAGTAAAGTAGCTCTTGAAGGGTGCGCCGATTAACTCGTCACGCGTGCAACCGGTGAGCGCCTCCATCTGCTTGTTAACGTCGGTGATGATGCCGGACGGATCGGTGGCCATCAACGCATCTATGTTGGATTCGATGAGAGAACGCGTGTAAAACTGCTGGTCGCGCAGCCGCTGATCCAGCTTCTTCTGCTCTGCTTCGATCTGCTTGCGCGCAGTATTGTCGGTGCCGATCAGCAAGTAGCCGATAATTGTATTTTGCGCATCCCGCAGCGCCGTGACCGATACGACGGCCGGAAAACGGCTGCCATCTTTGCGGATATAGGTCAGCTCGTAGATGTCCTCGATCCCGCGCGACGCCTTGAACACCAATGCCTCGAAGCCTGGCGTAATCGGAATGGAGAGTTCAGCGCTCAACGCATTGGCACGCGCGATCAGTTCCTGTGGGTCCGAAATGTCGGCCGGGGTGATCTTGTTCATCACATCGGCGGCCGCGTAGCCCAGCATGCGCTCGGCGCCGACGTTGAAGATCTGAATGACGCCTTTCGCATCGGTGGCGATGCTCGAGAAATTGGCGCTGTTGAAAATCGCGCTCTGCAGCGCCCCAGCTTCGTGCAGCGCTTCTTCCGCGTGCTTGCGAGCGGTATTGTCTGTGCCGATCAGCAGGTAGCCGATAATTGCGTTCTGAGCGTCGCGCAGCGCGGTGACCGATACGACGGCCGGGAAGCGGCTGCCATCCTTGCGGATATAGGTCAGCTCGTAGATGTCCTCGATCCCGCGCGACGCCTTGAACACCAATGCCTCGAAGCCCGGCGTAATCGGGGTG
>JANMCS010000229.1:0-14948 GCA_031361405.1 Betaproteobacteria bacterium | reverse complement strand
CGTGCTGCTTGTCGACAAGAAATTTGCGGCCGATATCGCAGAGGGCAAGGCCGGCACCGTGCAGCTGGTGGCTGATCGATCGCGCGATCGCGCGCAGGCCGCCATCCGGCAGGCGGAAAACCTGCTGCGTGCGTACAACCGGCAATGGGGCTCCCAGCGGCTCCTGTTGCGCGGTGTTGCGCCGACCGTGGGCAATCCGCTCAACATCGAGGACGTCGACCTCGCGACCCCGCAGCAGTCCGGCTCGATCATCCTGTTTCTCGTGGCGTACTACGCGCTGTTCGCGTCCGTGATGGGCGGCATGGCGGTGGCGCTGGACAGCACGGCCGGCGAGCGCGAGCGACAATCGCTGGAGCCGCTGCTGATGACCCCGGCGCGACCGCTCGAGCTGGCGGTGGGCAAATGGCTGGCGGTGGCCACCTTCAACGCACTGGTGGTGGGCACCACGCTGGCCGGGTTCTACCTGACGCTGTCATTTGCGCCGTTGCCGCCGGTCGGTGTCCCGTTTCTCTTCGGTCTGCGCGAACTCGGCCGCTTCCTGCTGGTGCTGGTGCCGATGATCCTGTTGCTGCCGTCGGTGCTGTTGTTCGTGGGCAGCCGCGCGCGCACGTTCAAGGAGGCGCAGGCCAACATTTCGGTGCTGCTGTTTGTGGTGTCGCTGATTCCGGTCGTCCAGCTGTTCCTGCAGCGCAAGGAGCCGGAGTGGCTGCTGCTGGTGCCTGTTTCCGGGCAATACTCGCTGCTCAACCTCGCGCTGCGCGGCGAGGCGATCGGCGTCGGGCAGTTGGCCTTATCTTATGTGGCGCCCATCGTGGTGGCCGTCATCGCCCTGTCCGCCGTCGCGCGGCTGCTCTCGCGCGAATCGCTGCTGGCCGGCAAATAGCGATTCGCGGCGGACGTGCGAGAATCGCGCCATGCCACGTGCTTCCCGCAACCAGGCTGCGCCCGTGGCCGCACCACCGTCCGGCGTAATGATGGATACGCGCGAAGTTGCCGCGTACCTGCGGCTCAAGGAGCGGCGGATCTACGCGCTGGTACGCGAGAATGCGCTGCCGCATGTACGCGCGACGGGCAAGCTTCTCTTTCCGCGGGCGCAGATCGATGCATGGCTGGCCGCCAAGGCCGGCGCGCCCATCGCAGCCACCCCGGCAACGTCCCCGCCGATCATTGCCGGCAGCCACGATCCCCTGCTCGAATGGGCCGCGCGCGAATCGCGCTGCGGTCTTGCCGTGCTGGCGTGCGGTAGCAGCGCGGGACTGGAACGCCTCGCGCGCGGAGAAGCGCGGATTGCGGCGATGCATTGGCTCGATCCGGTGAGCGCGGAGTACAACGTGCCGCTGGTGCGCGCGCGCATGCCGGGCGCCGATGTCGTCGTGATCGAATGGGCGCGACGACAACAGGGCTTGCTGGTCGCGCCGGATAATCCGCTTAAGATCCGCACGCTCGCCGATCTCGTGCGCCGCCGTGCGCGCGTGATCGGGCGGCAGGCCGAAGCCGGCAGCCATCAGCTGCTGGCGCACCTGCTGGCGCAAGCGAAGATCAAGCGCGGCGACGTGCACTGGTTGCCGCAACCCGCGCTGGCCGAAACAGACCTGGCCGCGGCCATTCGCGACGGTAGTGCCGACGCCGGCGTGGCGATCGAGGCGGCCGCGCGCGGGTACGGCCTGCCGTTCATTCCGCTCGCGGTCGAGCGCCTGGATCTCGTCCTGCGTCGTCGCGATTACTTTGAGCCGGCGGTCCAGGCGTTGCTGGCGCATGCGCGAACATCCGCGTTCGCTGCGCACGCTGCCGCGATGGGCGGCTATGCCGTCGAGAGCACCGGCCAGGTGATGTTCAACGGCTGACGCGCGAGGCCGTGCAGGTCATCAGCTCCGGGCATTGGGAAAGAAGAGCTGCTCGCCGCCGATCTTGTAGCTGGCGATGGCGGCCTGCCCCGGCGGCGACACGACCCAGTCCACAAATGCCTGGCCCAGATCCTTCTTCACCTGCGGGTGCTTCGCCGGATTGACCAGCATCACGCCATACTGATTGAAGAGCCGCTGGTCACCTTCGACCAGGATGCCGAGATCGCCGCGATTCCTGAATGCGAGCCACGTGCCGCGATCGGTCAGCACGTAGGCGTTCATCGCCGACGCGGTGTTGAGCGTCGGCCCCATGCCCGACCCGGTGTCGCGATACCAGGCGCCCTTCTTCGCCTCGAGATCCACGCCTGCGGCCTTCCAGTAGCGCAGTTCCGCCGCATGCGTACCGCTCTTGTCGCCGCGCGATGCAAACGGCGCCTGCGCCGTCGCCACCTTGCGCATCGCGTCGAGGATGTCCCGGCTACCGGCCACTTTGGCCGGGTCGCTCTTCGGACCGACCAGCACGAAATCGTTGTACATCACCGGCATCCGCTTGACGCCAAAGCCCTCGGCGACGAATTTTTCCTCGGCCTCCGTGTCGTGCACGAACACGACGTCGGCATCGCCGCGCCGCGCAAGGTCGAGCGCCTGCCCGGTGCCCAGCGCCACCACGCGCACCTTGATGCCGGTGTCCTTTTCGAAGGCCGGCAACAGCGTCGCGAAGAGCCCCGATTGTTCGGTGGATGTCGTCGACGCCACGACAATGAATTTCTCCTGCGCGGGCACGATGCCATGCCACAAGGCGACCAGTGTGGATAGGGCCGCCACCGCCAGAAGTCGGCGCTTGTTCACAATCGTTCTCCTTCGAGAAAGGCGCGCGCTTCCACGCTCGCCGGCTGTCGGAAAAAGGTGGACGACGATGCGCGCTCGGCGAGACGCCCATCGTGCAGAAAGATGATGTCGTCGGCGAGACGCTTGGCTTGTGCCAGATTGTGCGTGGCCATCACGATGGCAGTGCCGCGGGCGTGGATGTCGCCGATGATCGTCTCGACGGCGCGCGTGGCGGCAGGATCGAGGCTGGCGGTGGGCTCGTCGAGAAACAGCACTTCCGGCGCCAACGCCCATGCGCGCGCCAGCGCAAGCCGCTGCTGCTCACCGCCCGACAACACGCGTGCCGGTCGATCGGCCAATGCGCGCAGGCCGACTTCGGTGAGGGCTTCGTCGATCCGCGCTTCGGCGATCAGCCCGCGTATGCCGGCAAGGTCGAGCGCGTAGCGGATGTTCGCCGCCGCACTGCGCCGCAGCAGCACCGGGCGCTGGAACACCATCGCCTGGCGACGCGGGCGTTGGTCGCGTGCCCCCCAGCGGATCGTGCCTGCCGTCGGCACCACCAGGCCGTGGAGCACGCGCAGCAGCGTGCTCTTGCCGGCGCCGTTGGCGCCCAGCACGACGGTGCGCGCGTCTGCGGCGATCGTCGCAGTGATGTCGGCGAGCAGGCGCGTGGATCCGCGCATGACGCCGACGTCGGCGCAGACAATCGGCAGTCCTTCCGCGGACTCGCGCTCAGCCAAAACGCGCCCGCGCCCATTCCCGCGTCGCGTGCGCGCCCGCATTCAACGTCAGCACGATGGCCACCAGCACCACGCCGAGCGCCAGCGCCAGCGGCAGGTCGCCCTTGCTGGTTTCAAGCGCGATGGTCGTGGTCATCACGCGCGTGACGCCGTCGATGTTGCCGCCGACGATCAGCACCGCGCCCACTTCGGCAATGGCGCGGCCGAATCCCGCGAGCAGCACGGTGACGAGCGCGTAGCGCGTGTCCCACAGCAAGGTCAGCGCCGCGCGGATCGTGCCCGCACCCAGCGATTCGAGCTGCTCGCGATATTCCGTCCACGCATCGCCCACCACCTGCAGCGACAGCGCGGCAATGATCGGGGTGATGAGGATCGTCTGCGCGATCACCATGGCGGTGGGCGTGAACAGCACGCCGAACATGCCGAGCGGACCCGCGCGGGACAGCAGCAGGTACACGACGAGACCCACCACGACCGGCGGCAAGCCCATCAGCGCATTGAGCACCACCGTGAGCGCTTGCCGCCCGGGGAAACGGCCGACGGCGATGGCAGCCCCCAACGGCAGGCCGATCCACGCGGCCAGCGCGGTCGCGATGAGACTCACGCGCAACGACAGTTCGACGATGCCGAGGAAACGGGGATCGAGATGCGCGACGAGCGCAGCCGCGAGGGCAAGGCTTTCGGAGAAGGTATTCATGGCAGTCCAGGGCGCAAAGTGTGCCTTAGGACTGCATTTTTATGCAATATTTGCCGAACCGGGTGGTGCCCCGGCCGAGGATGATTGCCACGGCGCTGCGCGAGGACGCGCGCTCAGCCCAGCTGCCGGATCACGGCCAGCGGCGGCTGCCGCATCGTGGTACGCGTGCCGAGCCAACCGGCTACGGTGACGGCGATGGCGCCGCCGACGATGCCGTAGAGCCACAACATCGGGTTGGCGTTGAACGGCACCTTGAACACCTGGTCGGCCAGCGCCCATCCCACCGCGGTGGCGCCGGCCGCGGCCACCAGCCCTGCCAGCGCGCCCAGGAGCAGGAATTCGGCGATCTGCGCGGTGGCCAGCTGCCGCCGCGTGGCGCCGAGGGTGCGCAGGATGGCCGCGTCGAACTGGCGCTCGTCCTGCGTCGCGGCGATGGCCGCCTGCAGCACCAGCAAGCCGCCCGCCAGCGTGAACAGGAATACGAACTCCACGGCGCGCGAAACGTGATCCATGATGCCCTGCACCTGGCGCACGATCTCGCCGATGTCGATCGCAAGGATGTTGGGATGCTTCTGCACCAGCGCCGGCAGCCACCCGCTGTTGCCGTCCGGTGCGCGGAACGCGGCGATGTACGTCGACGGCATCGCATCGAGTGGTCCCGGCGGAAACATCGCGAAGAAATTCACGCGGAAGCTGTCCCAGTTGACCTTGCGCAGGCTGGTCACCTTGGCCGATACCGCATTGCCCGCGATGTCGAACGTGAGCGTGTCGCCGAGCTTGACGCCAAGCGTCTCCGCAATGCCTTCCTCGAGCGACATGCCGGCCTCCGCCGCGGGCATGCCCGGCGTCCAGAACGCGCCGGACGTGATGCGATTGCCCTTGGGCAGCGCGTCGGTCCACGACAAATTGAATTCGCGCTCGGCCAGTCGCCGCGCGCGCGTGTCGGTGTACTTGGTGGTGTCGACGCTTGCGCCATTGAGCGCCACCAGCCGTCCGCGCACCATCGGATTGAACGGAACGGTGGCCCCGATGCCCCGCTGCAGTTGTTCGCGCGCATCGGCCACCTGCTCCGGCAGCACATTGATCAGGAATTGGTTCGGCGCATCCGGCGGCAAGCTCGCGCGCCAGTTATGCATCAGGTCACCGCGCACGACTGTCAACAGCAGCAACGCCATCAAGCCCAACGCCAGCGCGCCGATCTGCAGGCTGGAGGCAAAGGCGCGGCGGCGCAGGTTGGCGAGGCCGAAGCGCCACGTGACACCACGTTGCGGCAGACGCTTCAACAAGGCCAGCAGACCCCACGCGGCGCCAGCGGCGACGAGCAACAACCCGGCCACGCCGCCGACCATGATGAGTCCGGCCTGCACTTCGCGCGCCTGCACGCCGATCAGCAACGCCACCGTCGCCGCGCCGGCCCCGTAGGCCAGCAGGCCACCGGCGCGTGGTCGCGGCAGGTCGCGCCGCAGCACACGCAGCGGCGGCACCTTCGACAATGCGACCAGCGGCGGCAATGCAAAGCCGAACAGCAGCAGGAAGCCGGTGCAGAACGCGATGACGCCGGGCGTCCATGTCGGTGGCGGCAACGGTGTGGCCACGACGGCGGACATCAGCAGCATCAGCAACTGCTGACCCACCAACGCGAGCACGACGCCCACGCCGCACGCCACGAGGCCCAGCACCAGGAATTGCAGGAAGAACAACGCGAGGGTCTGGCTGGTGCGGGCGCCGAAACAACGCAGCATCGCTGCGGCATCGAGATGGCGGCGCAGGTAACGCGACGCCGCCAGTGCCACCGCCACGGCGGCCAGCAACACGGCGACCAGCGCCGCGAGACCAAGGAATTTTTCGGCGCGGTCGAGCGTCTGCCGCACTTCGGGGCGCAGGTCGCGCACTGTCTCGAGGCGCTGCCCGGGCTTGATCGCGGCAGCGGCCCACGTCCGGTACGACTCGAGCGTGCCGGCGTTGGCGCGATCGGCCACCAGCAGCCGCCATGTCGCGCGATTGCCCGGCTGCAACAGGTTGGTGGCCGGCACGTCCTCGAGATTGAGCAGCAACTTGGGGCCGAGTGCGAATACGACACCGGCCACCTCAGGTTCCTGCTGCACGATGCCCGATACGGTCAGGATCGATTCGCCGACGCCGATGCGATCGCCGATCTTCACGCCCAACCGATCGGCCAGCCGCGCATCGGGCCACGCCTCCCCACGCGCGGGAATGCCCTTGGCCACGACGCCTTCCGGTAGCGCCCGGTCGACCAGCAACACATCGCCGCGCAGCGGATAACCGGCGCCGACGGCCTTGACATCCGTCAGCACCGCGCTGGCATCGGCCGGTGCGCCCGGTCCCGGCTGCACCATGCTGTTGAAGCGGATCACCTCGGCGGTGGCCAATCCGCGCGCCCGCGCCGTGGCCGCGAGCACCGGCGGCAACGTGCGGTCGCCGGACAGCATGAGGTCGCCTCCCAGCAGCAGATTGGCCTGCGACGACAGCGCGCCCTGCACGCGATCCGCGAAGAAGCCAACGGTGCCGACACTGGCGACCGCAAGGACCAGCGCCGCCCCGAGCACCCGCAACTCGCCCGCGCGCCAGTCGCGGCGCAGGAGCCTCATGGACAGTCGCAGCGTGCGCATGCGCAAGACTCAGCTCAGTGCCGGCGCAGCCGCGCGCACATCACCGACCAGCTGTCCCGATGCCAGCGACAGCTTGCGTCCGCAGCGCGATGCCAGTGCCACGTCGTGCGTGACCAGCACCAGCGTCGTGCCGTGCTCGAGATTCAATCGAAACATGAGATCGGCCACTTCAACACCGGTGGCGCCATCGAGATTGCCTGTGGGTTCGTCGGCCATCAAGAGCTTGGGCTCGCCCGCGAACGCCCGCGCAATGGCCACACGTTGCTGTTCGCCGCCGGAGAGTTGCCGCGGATAGTGCGTGATGCGGCGGGCCAGTCCGACGCGGTCGAGCCACGCGCGCGCGCGATCCTCGGCATCGTCGGCACCGGCCAGTTCCAGCGGCAGCATCACGTTCACAAGCGCGGTCAATGCCGGCAGCAACTGGAACGACTGGAACACGAAGCCCAGCAGCCGCTGGCGCAGCGAAGCGCGCGCATCCTCGCCCAGGATGGACAGCGCCTGCCCGTCGATGAACACGTCGCCCGACGTCGGGCTGTCGAGCCCCGCCATCAATCCCAGCAGCGTGGTCTTGCCGGAACCGGATGCACCGACGATGGCGATCGAGGCGCCCGGCTCGACCGCGAAGGACACGCTGTCGAGAATGGTGAGCGGCTCGTCGCCGCTGGTGACGATCTTGGTCAGTGCTTCGGCACGGAGGATGGCGTTGGACATGGACGGATGAACGGCGGCAAGGTAACCCGATACAGATGCGGCCGCGGCCAACGCATTGCAAGCGCGTGGTGAGGGCAACTGCAGTCGGGACTTTGCAGTGCCGCTCCATTGTATCGCGCGGGCCCGGCACCCTGAGGCCTGACAAAACCGGCACGCTACAATTGCCGTTTCCGGACTTGAAGGGACTTCTCGATGTCGGGGCACCGCGCATGGTTCGTCGTTCGCCTCGCCTTGATGCTGCTGGCCTGCGCAGCGGCGGGTCCCGTAGCGGCCCAGGACAAAGGTCCGGTGGTGCTGATCGTCGGCGATTCGATCTCGGCAGGCTACGGGCTGCCCGGCGGCACGGTGTGGGTCGAGTTGCTCGCCGCGCGCCTCAAGGCCGACGGCTATCGCCATCGTGTGGTCAACGCGTCGATCAGCGGCGACACCACGGCCGGTGGTCGCGCGCGCCTGCCGGCGCTGCTGCTGCAGCACAAGCCGGCGGTCGTCGTCATCGAACTCGGTGGCAACGACGCCTTGCGCGGCGGCCGCATGGCCACCACGCGCGACAACCTCGATGCGATGGTCACGGCCGCGCAGAAATCCGGCGCCAAGGTGCTGCTGGTGGGCATGCAGATCCCGTCCAACTACGGGCCAGTCTACGTGCGTGAATTCAATGAGGCCTTTGCCGGTGTGGCGAAGGAACGGCACGTGCCGCTGGTGCCGTTTTTCTTCGCAGGCTTCGGCGAAGACCTCACGCAGTTCCAGCCGGACAAGATTCATCCGACAGTCGCGGCACAGCCGAAGTTGCTGGCCAACGTGTGGCCGGCGTTGCAGCCATTGCTGCGCCAGCGATGAGCGAGCGTCCTCCCGCCTCCGGCCGCAAGGTAGGCGTTGCGGCGCTGGCGGATCATCGCGATCGCATCGACGTGCGCAGTCCGGCCGAATTTGCCGAAGATCACATCCCTGGCGCCATCAACGCTCCGGTGCTGGACAACGCCGAGCGCGCCGAAATAGGCACGCTGCATGCCCAGGTTTCCGCATTCGCCGCCAAGCAGCGCGGCGCGGCGCTGGTCGCGCGCAACATCGCGCGCATCGTCGAGACCCAGTGCGCGGGCAAGCCCAAGGACTGGGCGCCCGTCATCTATTGCTGGCGTGGCGGCAAGCGCAGCGGCGCGCTGGCCCACGTGCTGGCCGAAATCGGTTGGCGCGCGGTGCAGCTCGAAGGCGGTTACCAGACCTACCGTCGCCATGTCGTCGCCGCGCTGGCCGAGGTGCCCGCGCGCTTTCGCTACATCGTCGTGTGCGGCCTGACCGGCTCCGGCAAGAGTCGCCTGCTGCTCGCGCTGCAGGAGGCGGGGGCGCAGGTGCTCGACCTCGAGCAGCTGGCGCAGCATCGCGGTTCGCTGCTGGGTGACTTGCCGGATGCACCGCAGCCCGCGCAGAAGTGGTTCGATTCGCAGGTCCTCGCCACGCTTGAGAACTGCGACCCCACGCGACCGGTGTTCGTCGAATCGGAAAGCAAGAAGATCGGCACCTTGCAGGTCCCCGTCGCGTTGCTGGACGCGATGCGCGCGGCAACCTGCGTGCGCGTGGATACGCCGCAGGCGCTGCGGGTGGCCTTGCTCAAGGAGGAGTACACGCATTTCCTGGCGGACCCGGATGCGCTGGGCGACAAGCTGCGCCACCTGGCGCCCCTGCACGGCCACAAGGTCATCGCGCAATGGAATGCCGCGGCCCGCGCCGGCGATCACGATGCGCTGGTCAACGACCTGCTGACCCGGCACTACGACCCCACCTATGCACGTTCGATCACGCGTAACTTTCCGCGCGTCGACGCGGCGGTCAGCGTCGTGCCAGCCGCGATCGATGCGGCGGCGTTTGACGCCATCGCCCGCCAGCTCATCCACACCCTCGATGTCGTGCAACCGGAGCCTGGCGCGTGAGCACCTACGCCTATCGCATCGTCAACGTCTTCGCGGAAGCTCCGCTGGCCGGCAATCCCCTGTGCGTATTCGAGGATGGACGCGGCCTCGACACCGCGACGATGCAGGCGCTGGCGCTGCAGTTCAACCTGTCCGAAACGACCTTCATGTTGCCGTCCGATACCGCCACCGCGCATGTGCGCATCTTCACGCCGGCGTTCGAAATGCCGTTTGCCGGGCATCCGACGTTGGGCACTGCGCACGTGGTGCGCGCCGTGAAAGATGCCGGCGCTGCCGTCACGCTCGAGATGAAGGCGGGCATCATCCCCGTCACCGCCCACAGCGACGTGTGGACGCTGGTGGCCAACGCACCGACGCATCGCGCCCATGCCGCCAGCAGCGCCGACATCGCAACGATGCTGAAGCTCCTTCCTGCCGACATCGCGCCACAGCCGCTGTGGGTGGACGCCGGATCGGACCAGCTCATCATCCCGCTGACCACCTTCGATGCCGTGCGGCGCGCGCGGCCATCCGCCGATGCGTTGGCCGCGCATGCCAGCAACGGCCAGCGGGCGATGGCGTATGTATTCGCGCGCGAGGGCGACGCGGTGCTGGCGCGGTTCTTCTTTCCGAAGTTCGATGCCGTCCTGGAGGATCCGGGCACCGGCTCTGCCTGCGCCAACCTGGGCGGCTGGCTGCTGGCCACGGGCGCGCCATTGCCGCAACGCGTGCAGGTGGCGCAGGGGGAAGCCACAGGACGGCCGTGCCATCTGGGCCTCGAGGTGACCGCCGAGCGGCAGATTCGCGTGTCGGGCCGCGTGATCGAAATCGCCCGCGGCACCGTCACGCTCTGACGGCAGCCGCGCCCCCGGCGCCCCCTCACGCCGTGGGGGCGCCGCGCGCCCCCGTTGTCGGGCTGTCCGGTGCGGCGCCCGCGATGCTGCAACAGCCCGTTACAGCTTGCCGGTAGGCGGCGCGTCAACAATAGTCGAGACTGCGGCGTTGACTAACCATTGCCTGCAGGCCACGTGCCGACGCGCGGACGTGTCGTGCCCGTCGCCGCCGCGCCGCCACAGGAGCATTCATCCATGACCACTCGCCTGACCCTTGCCGCCGTCCTGTTGCTGGCCACCGGGCTGGTCCATGCGGCCGCCGGTCCGATGGGGTACGCCGACGCGCGGCACCTGCTCGCCCGCACCGGCTTTGGTCCCACGGACGCCGAGATTCGCGCCTTCGCCGGCCTCACCCGCGAACAGGCGGTGACCCGGCTGCTGCGTGATGCGCGCGCCGAGGCCGCCACGCCGCCGCCCGCATGGGCGGTCGAAACCGGTCCGACGGGCGCGCCCCGCGGCGACAACGTCAGCGAGGACGTGGGCCGGGCCTACCGGCAGCTGCAGGTCCGGCACGACGTGGAACTGCGCAGCTGGTGGCTGCAGGAGATGCTCACCACGTCGTCACCGCTGACCGAGCGGATGACGCTCTTCTGGCACAACCACTTCGTGTCGAGCCAGCAGAAGGTGCGCGTCGCGCGCTACATGTACGCGCAGAACGCACTGCTGCGTGCCAATGCGCTGGGCAATTTTGGAACGATGCTGCATGCCGTATCGAAGGATCCGGCCATGCTCATCTACCTCGACACCGCGCAGAGTCGCAAGGGCCAGCCCAACGAGAATTTCGCGCGCGAGGTGATGGAGCTGTTCACGCTCGGCGAAGGCCACTACAACGAACAGGACATCAAGGAAGCCGCGCGCGCGTTCACCGGCTGGAGCATCGACCGTGATGCCGGCCAATACCTGTTCCGGCCGGGCATCCACGATAACGGCGTCAAGACGGTGTTGGGCACCACCGGGCGTTTTGATGGCGATGCGGTCCTGGACGTGCTGCTCGCCCGCCCGCAGACCAGCGAATTCGTCACCGCCAAGCTGTGGCGCGAGTTCGTGTCACCGGAGCCGGATGCGCGCGAAGTGAAGCGCATCGCGCAGGTCTTCCGTGGCCAGAACCTCGACGTGAAGCCCGCCCTGTGCGCGCTATTGCTGAGCGACGCCTTCTGGGCACCGGAAAATCGCGGCGCGCTCGTCAAGAGCCCAGTCGAGCTGGTGGTGGGCACGCTGCGGCAACTCGAACTCACGCCGACCGCGGCCACGCCGTTTGCGAACGCCACCACCGGCATGGGCCAGGTGCTGCTGTCCCCGCCCAACGTCAAGGGCTGGCCTGGCGGCGAGGTGTGGATCAATTCCACCACGCTGCTTGCGCGCAAGCAGTTCCTTGACCGGCTGGTGCGGGTCGCCGAGGCGCCGGCGCCGATGGCGGCCGCGGCTGCTTCGGCGCCCCTGCCCAATGCCGGCGAGACGGTGGAGTCGCGTGCGGCCGATGCGACGCCGTCGATGGCCGTTGCCATCGTTGCCGCAACCACCGCACCGCCAACCGAAGCCGAGGAAAATCGGGCGCGCGCGCGACGTGCCGCGCTGGCACTCGAACGCGGCATGCGCAACCTGCAATTCGACGCGACGGCGTGGGTCGCGCAGCGGCAAGGCGACACGCCGGCCGCGAAGATGGACGCCGCCCACACGTTGCTGTTGCCGCTGCCCGCCGTGACGGCCGAAGTGCCCGCCGCTGACGCGGATGCCGCGAGCTTCGTGCGCGCGACGTTGCTCGATCCTGCCTATCAGTTGAAATAGCCGCTCGCGATGCACGCCACGAAGGACATGCCATGAACCGTCGCCACTTCCTCCGCGCCACCGCCGCCATGCCGCTCGCGCGCGCGGCCGCCGCGCCGCTCGCCGCGTTCGGTGCCGCGCAACTTGCGGTGGCCGCGGCCCCCGCGCACGCGGACTATCGCAGGCTCCTGGTGCTGGTCGAGTTGAAGGGCGGCAACGACGGCCTCAACACGCTCGTGCCGTATCGCGACCAGGCGTACTACGCGCTGCGCCCCAAAATTGCCATCGCCGGCGACCGGGTCGTGCAACTTACCGACCAGGCGGGATTGCATCCAGCGCTGGCGCCGTTGCTGCCGTACTGGAAGAACCAGCAACTGGCCTTGTTGCAGGGCGTGGGCTATCCCGCGCCCAACCTCTCGCATTTCCGATCGATCGAAATCTGGGACACCGCAAGCCGCAGCGAGGAGTACCTGCAGGACGGCTGGTTGACGCGCGCCTTTGCCACGGCACCCCCGCCGCGTTCGTTTGCCGCTGACGGCGTGATCATCGGCTCCAACGATCTCGGCCCGGTGGCCGGTAGCGGCACGCGCGCCATCGCGCTGGCCGACACCGAACAATTCCTGCGCCTGTCCAAGCTCGCCGCGCCCGCGGCGGCGGCGCGCAACAAGGCGCTGGCGCATATCCTCAGGATCGAAACCGACATCGTGCAGGCCGCCGGCCATCTCGACGGCAGGCCACAGTTCAGGACCGAGTTTCCCGCCGGTGCTTTCGGCAATGCGATTCGCACGGCGTGCCGGATCATCGCCAATCCTTCCGGCGTGGCCGCGGTGCGCGTGACGTTATCGGGCTTCGACACGCACGCCAATCAACCGGCGACGCAGGCGCGCCTGCTGGGCGAAGTGGCCGCAGGCCTCATTGCGTTGCAATCGGCGCTGGACGAGCTCGGCAAGTGGCAGGACACGCTGGTGCTCACCTATGCTGAATTCGGGCGTCGGCCCCGGGAAAACCAGAACGGCGGCACCGACCACGGCACTGCCAACGTGCAGTTCGCGTTGGGCGGTCGCGTCACGGGCGGCATGTATGGCGCCGCGCCCGATCTCACGCGCTTGGCGGGTGATGGCAATCCGGCGTATGCGCTCGATTTTCGCAACGTATATGCCACCGTGCTCGACCGGTGGTGGGGCGTCGATTCGCGCGCAGCGCTGGGCGGACGCTTCGCGCCGGTGCCGTTCCTGGCCGCGTAAAGCTTGGTCCCTGTAGGCGAGGCGTCAGCCTCGCGTGTGTGCGAGGCTGTAGCCTCGCCTACAGGGTCACGCGGGTTCGGCGCGGTACGCCACCGTCCACGCCGCGATGAATGCCTGCCAATGCGGCGCGGTGGATCCGCCGATACGCTCGCGTACCAGCGCGATTTCCGCCGAATATTCGCCTGCTGACAGTTCGCCGCGCATCAGCCGAAAACGCTGGTACACGAGGTACGTGTTGAGCACATCGCACTCGCAGTAGTTGCGCACCTCGGCCAGCTCGCCCCGCGCCACGGCCGCTGCCACTTCGCTGCCGTCCATGCCCAGCTTGCCCGGAAAGCCGCACAACCGCGCCACGGCATCGAGCCCCGCGCTGGCGCGCGGCTGGTACATCGCCATCACATCCATCAGGTCGAGGTGCCGCGTGTGATAGCGACCGAGGTAGCTGTTGAACTTGAAGTCGCGATCCTGGTCACCCCAGTCCCAGTATTTTTCGGCGGCGATGCCGTGGATCAGCGCACGGTGATTGAGCACCGGCAGGTCGAAGCCGCCGCCGTTCCAGGACACGAGTTGCGGCGTGAACCGGTCGATGCCATCGAAGAAGCGCCGGATCAGTTCCGGCTCGGGGTCGTCCAGTTCGCCGATCGACCAAATTTTGAAATCCTGCGGCGTGCGCAGTGCGCAGCCGATGGAAACCACCTTCTGCAGGTACAGCGGCGCGAAGTCGGTGCCGGAAGTCGCGCGCCGCTTTTGCGTGAACCAGGCGATGACATCGGCGTCGGCAAGCGCGTCCGGAACGTCGTTGATGCGACGGATGCCCGCGACATCGGGCACCGTCTCGATGTCGAAGACGAGGGTCGGCGCCATCAGGGAAACACGCCCGTGGTGAGATAGCGGTCACCCCGGTCGCAGACGATGAACACGATCGTCGCGCCGCGCACCTCCTGCGAGATGCGCATCGCCACGGCGCAGGCACCGCCTGCCGAAATGCCGCAGAAGATGCCCTCCTCGCGCGCCAGTCGCCGCGTGGTCTCCTCCGCGTCGAGTTGCGTCACCGCTTCGATGCGATCCACGCGCTGGCCGTGGTAGATCTTCGGCAGATAGGCCTCGGGCCACTTGCGAATGCCGGGGATGGACGCGCCCTCTGCAGGTTGCGCGCCCACGATCGTGATCGACGGATTCCTTTCCTTCAGGAATTTCGACACGCCCATGATCGTGCCGGTGGTGCCCATCGCCGACACGAAGTGCGTGACGCGCCCGCCGGTATCGCGCCAGATTTCCGGCCCGGTGGTGCGGTAATGCGACAGCGGATTGTCGGGATTGGCGAACTGGTCGAGAATCCTGCCCTTGCCTTCGGCCTGCATGCGCTCGGCGAGATCCCGCGCACCTTCCATGCCCAGTGCTTTGGTGACCAGAACCAGTTCGGCGCCGAAGGCCGTCATCGACTGGCGGCGTTCCACTGACAGGTTGTCCGGCATGATCAGCACCATCCGGTAGCCCTTGATCGCGGCGGCCATCGCCAGCGCGATCCCGGTGTTGCCGGACGTGGCTTCGATCAGCGTGTCACCGGGCTTGATTTCGCCGCGCGCCTCGGCCCCGACGATCATCGCCATCGCCGGACGATCCTTGACCGACCCCGCTGGATTATTGCCTTCGAGTTTGCCCAGGATCACGTTGGACGTGACGCCGGGCATGC
>JANMCS010000209.1:0-2988 GCA_031361405.1 Betaproteobacteria bacterium | reverse complement strand
GATAGTCGAAGGCCTTGTCCTCGCCCATCAATTGCACGAGGGTGGCGAGCATCGTGTACGACGTGCCCGACGAGTTGGGATTGGCCACCTGGATCTCGTCCTTGAACGCGGGCTTGGTCAGGTCGGCCCAGCACTTGGGTGGCGGAATGTTCTTCTTCTTCAACTGGTCCGCGTTGTAGCTGTAGCCGAGCGCGCCGGCGTACACGCCGACGGTGCGAAACTTCGACGCTTCCGCCTGCCGCACCGCCCAGTCCTGCAGGTCGGCGAGCTTCGGCGACTTGTACGTTTCCGTCAGACCTTCCTCCGCGGCCTGCAGATGCGGGTCACCAGTGCCCCCCCACCACACGTCACCGCGCGGGTTCGCGGCTTCCGCCTTGATCTGCGCGTAAAACTCACCCGAACTCTTGCGGGTCATCAGTACCTTGATACCGGTGGCCTTCTCGAAGGCGGCCACCATCGGCCGGCACCACTCTTCCTGCACCGTGCAATAGACGACGACCTCGCCCTGGGCTGCCGCCGTGAGCGGCGCCGCCAGCACCAGCACCGGCACGATGCCGCGAAGCCATGAAAGCATGCGCATGATTCCTCCTTGGGTCCCGCTTGTCATAGGGAAATGCCGATCACGGCGGCCAGCTTAGCGCAAAGTGCCGCGTTGGTCGCGATCAACGGATTGCCGTCGCTGATGCCATCGCCGGCGAAAAAATCATTGGTGAAGCCGCCGGCCTCCCGGACGAGCACAATGCCCGCCGCGCAGTCCCAGGCATTGATATGCAGTTCGGCGTAGGCCTCGGCAGATCCGGCCGCCACGTCCGCCAACCCCAGCGCCCCGGAACCCGAGCGGCGAATCGCGCCGCCGGCCTCCAGCACCCGCGCCAGCAGCGCGATGTAATCCGCCGCGGGGCGGCGCGTCGACCAGCCGCATTCCACCGTGGCCGCCGTCATCTCCGCGCAGGGGCTGACGGCAAGCCGTACGCCATCGCGATACGCGCCTTCGCCATGCGCGGCCGCATAGAGCCAATCGAGGCTGGGATCGTAGATCGCGCCGAGCACGGGCACGCCATGCTCGAGGTAGCCGATCGACACGCAATAGCGCGGCAAGCCGCGTGCGTAGTTGGCGGTGCCGTCGATCGGATCGATCAGCCACGTCCTGGCCCCGGCGCCGCCGCCCTCCTCCTCGCCGATGATCGCGTCCTGCGGATAGCGCGCCGTGATCGCCGCGCGGATGTAGCGCTCGACCTCGCGATCCATCTCCGTGACCACATCGTGGCGGCCCTTCATGCTGGTGACCGACGTGCCGAACGCACGGTGCGCGATCTTGCCCGCGTCGCGCGCCACCGCCCGGCACAGGTCGTAGCGGTCCATCAGATTTCCACGACGCGGTGTTCGTCGAGCGACGTGCGCAGCGCGAGGCCGATGCGCGTGGCCTCGGTTGCATCGTGCAGCGTCAGCGCCGGCGTCCGGTCAAAGCGAACGCAGTCGACAAAGTGGATTTCCTCGCGCAGGAAGGCATCGGCGAAGCGCTCGTAGAACGTCGGCGTGGTGAGCGTCCGGATGCCGTGGGCATCCGCGATCTCGACCTGGTTGAAACGCCCGTCGCGGCCCACGGCCAGGCGCCCGGCGGTGCCGATGATCTCGGTGGCGGTCTCGTGGCCGTGCGCCATCGTGCGCGATGCGTAGAAACACGCCATCCGGCCATCAGCGAACTCGCAGATCGCCACCCCATTGTCGACGTCGCCGCAGGCGCGCAGGCCATCGTGCACGGCGACCGTGCCCACCGAAAATACACGCAGCGCCTTCGGCGAACCCAGCAGCCAGCGCGCGAGGTCGATATCGTGGACGCTCATGTCGACGAAGATGCCCCCCGACGTCGGCGCAAAACGCACGAAGAATCCGGACGGGTCGTTCTGGTCGCAGGTTTCCGAGCGCACCATGAAGGGCCGGCCGATGCCGCCGGCGGCGATCAACGCCTGCGCGTCCTGGTAGCTGGCATCGAAGCGGCGCACGAAGCCGATCATCACTTTCAAGTGCGGATGCTTCGCGGCTTCGGCCTCGACCTGCAGGCATTCATCCACGACGAGCGACAGCGGCTTCTCGCAGAACACATGCTTGCCGGCCTTGAGCGCGGCGATGATCTGCGCCGGGTGCAGCGCGTTGGGCGTCACCAGGAACACGGCGTCGAGGCCCGGATGCGCCAGCAGTTCCGCGTAGTCCTTGTAGAGGCCTTGCACACCGAGCGTAGCGCGCGCCCACTCGAGTTCTTCGCCGATGGGGCTGCAGGCCGCGACGAGTTCCGCGCCGGGAACGCGCTGCGCGAGATTCTCGGCATGGCGGCGGCCCATCCGTCCGATGCCGACGATACCGATGCGAACCAGGGACGATGTCGTCACGAAATGGCCTTTGCGTTGGGTTGCACGATCCCGCGATCACGACGGGCGCCAGCGGGCCCTGCCACTACAGCTCCACGATGCGCTTTTCGCGCCACGACGTGGTGGCTGCGTCGGCCAGTTCAAGCGCCTTCAGGCCATCGTCGATCGACGTGCGCATCGGCTTCTTCTGCGCCAGCGACTCGAAGAAATGCGCCATCTCGGCGGCATAGGCCGCACGATAACGTTCCAGAAAGAAATGCTCGGGTTTGTCCTGGTTCACATTCACGGCGGTGGACGATGTCACTTCCGTCGGCTTGTGATTGCCCGCCTGCAACATGCCCTTGCTGCCCAGGATCTCGAAGCGCTGATCGTAGCCGTAAGCCGCGCGCCGTATCGTGTTGATCTGCGCGAGGCGGCCGCGGCGCGTGCGGATGGTGACCGCGGTGGCATCGATGTCGCCCGCGGTGCCGACGGCCGGATCGGTGAGCACGCTGCCGGTGGCGTACAGCGTGGCCGCTTCGTCGTCGAGAATCCAGCGGAAGATGTCGAAGTCGTGGATCAGCATGTCGCGGAAGATGCCGCCCGAGCGCTTGATGTAGTCCACCGGCGGCGCGCCGGGATC
>JANMCS010000203.1:0-4382 GCA_031361405.1 Betaproteobacteria bacterium | reverse complement strand
GTGGCACATCAAATCCACCACCAAGGCGCAACAGGGGCTTTATGAGTACGACGCGGTGTCGCGGCTGCGCGATTCGCAGCTGGGCGACGCGCGCGTGGCGGACATCGGCAACTACATCAATCGCGGCGTGCTGTGGGAGGCCTTCGAAAGTGACGTGCCCTCGGTGGTGCTGATCGACGAGATCGACAAGGCCGACATCGAGTTCCCCAACGACCTGCTGCGCGAGCTCGACCGGATGGAGTTCTACGTCTACGAGACGCACCAGACCATCCGCGCGAAGAAGCGGCCGCTGGTGGTGATCACGTCGAACAACGAGAAGGAGTTGCCTGACGCATTCCTGCGGCGCTGCTTTTTCCATTACATCCGCTTTCCCGACCGCGAGACGATGGAGCGTATCGTCGATGTGCACTATCCGGGGCTGAAGAAGACGCTGCTGCAGGAGGCGCTCGAGGTATTCTTCAATCTGCGCGAGGTGCCGGGGCTCAAGAAGAAGCCGTCAACGTCCGAATTGCTCGACTGGCTGAAGCTGCTGCTGGCCGAGGATATTTCGCCGGAGGCGCTGCGCAGCCAGGACAAGAAGGCGTTCATCCCGCCGCTGCACGGCGCGCTGCTCAAGAACGAGCAGGATGTGCACCTGTTCGAGCGGGTGGCATTTCTGGCCCGTGCGGGCCGATAAGTAGGGTCAGACTCCACTTAACCAGGCGCAGATTCCACTTAAGTGGAGTCTGACCCTAATTATCTGCTTAAGTGGAGTCTGACCCTATTTATCTGATTTATCTGACGACATTCTTATGACGCGTTTCATCGAACCCCTTACGCTGCGCGGCCAGATTGCCACGCTCGAACCGCTGACTACCGCACACATTCCGGCGCTGGCGGCCGCGGCGCAGGATGGCGAGCTGTGGCGGCTCTGGTACACGGCCATTGCGCCGCCGGACAGGATGCACGACTACGTCGCCACGGCGCTCGACATGCGCGAGCGGCTCGACGCTATGCCCTTTGTCGCGCGCGACAACGCCAGCGGCGACGTCGTCGGCTGCACGCGCTACTTCAACGTGGACACGAAGAACCGGCGGCTGGAGATCGGGCATACGTGGTACGCCAAACGCGTGCAGCGCACGCCGCTCAACACCGAGTGCAAGCTGCTGCTGCTGGGCCATGCGTTCGAACAGCTCAATTGCATCGCGGTTGAATTCCGCACCCATTGGTTCAATCACGCGTCGCGCACCGCCATCGCGCGCCTGGGCGCCAAGCAGGACGCGGTGCTGCGCAATCATCAGCTGGGGCCGGATGGCGTGAAGCGCGACACGGTGGTCTTCAGCATCATCGACAACGAGTGGCCGGCGGTGCGCCAGCACCTTCACTACCAGCTGGAGCGCCCGCGTTGACGCGGAGTACCCTCGGCGTTTTGGCCTATAGCGGTTTTCGGCGTTTCGGAGTTATTGTCCCTGCCATGCGTCGTGCCCTTCGCTTTGCCGTGCTGTCGCTGCTGCTGCTGTCCATGCAGTGGCAGGGGCACGTGCACCCGATCGAGCACTTCGCGCGGGTGGCGCAGCATGCGCAGGAAACCGCGTTCTCCACGGCGCAGGTCAACGTCGACTGCGTCGAGTGTGCGCTGCTCGCGGGGGGCTTCAACACCGTCCACGCGCAAGGGGCGGCCCTCACGGCGGCCGCTCCGGTCGCCGTGGCCCGGTCGCGCCCGATGGCATTTCGGGTGGTGGATTTCCCCGCCTGGTTCAGGAGCCGCGCACCGCCCGTCCTCGTCTAGCAACGCTCGAAGCTTCGCCGCGTCCGCGCGGCGGTTTTCCGGTATGCAACGAGGAGATTTCCCATGTCCCATCGATCCCTGGCGAGCGGCGTATTGCTGCTCGCATGCTGCCTCGCTGGCCAGGTCCATGCTGCCAGCGACGCCGATCTCGCCGCCATCCGCGACGAAATCCGGCAACTGAAGGAAGCCTACGAAGCCCGCATCCGCGCGCTCGAACAACGGCTGACAACGGCCGAAACCGCCACGGCGCAGGCGGCCGCCGGTGCCGCGCCGGTGGCTGTTACTTCGGCGGCGCCAGCGGCGCCGGCCGCACCATCGGTCGCGACGGCCGCGCCTGCCGCGACCACGGCGTCCGGCATCAGCGCGTTCAACCCCGCGATCTCGGCGGTGTTGCAAGGCGCGTACATCAACCTGTCGCAGGACCCGGGCAAATATGCGCTGAAGGGTTTCGCGCCGAGCGGGGACATCGGCCCCGGACCGCGCAGCTTCAGCATCGCCGAGTCCGAGCTCACGTTGAGTGCCAGCGTCGACGACAAGTTCGCCGGCGTGCTGACCTTTTCGCTGAAGCCGGATGACACGGTCGCGGTGGAGGAAGCCTACGGTATCGCCACCGCGCTGCCGTATGGCATCACGCCCAAATTCGGACGCTTCTTCTCGGGGCTGGGCTACCAGAACGAGCAGCATCAGCATGTCTGGGACTTCTACGATGCGCCGCTGGTCTACCAGGCGTTCCTGGGCGGCCAGTACACCAACAACGGTGTGCAGGTGAAATGGGTTGCGCCCACGGATACGTTCCTCGAACTGGGCGGCGAGCTGGGTAGCGGCGATGGCTATCCGGGCAATGCGCGCAACAAGAATGGCATTGGCAATGGCGTCGTGTACGCGCACGCAGGCGGCGATATCGGCGCAAGCAATAGCTGGCGCGCCGGCCTGTCGTGGCTGCAGACCGCCGCGAAAAATCGCGACTACACGCAGACGGATCTGTCCGGCAATGACGCGCAGGTCAGCTTCACCGGCAAGAGCCAGGTGGCGATCGCCGATTTCGTCTGGAAGTGGGCGCCCAACGGCAATGCGCAGCAACGCAACGTGAAGTTGCAGGGCGAGTATTTCTGGCGGCGCGAACGCGGGGACCTCACTTACGACGCCAATGGCGCGTTGGCGCTGACCCAGGTCGGCGACTACCGCTCGACGCAAAGCGGCTTGTACGTGCAGGGCGTGGTTCGGTTCATGCCCTACTGGCGCGTGGGCGCGCGCTACGACTGGCTGAAGCCGGGCACTGTCGACTACGGTACGAACGGCGCTTACTTCGCCGACACGACGTTCAATCCGCAGCGCGCTGCCGTGATGCTCGACTACACGCCGTCGGAATTCAGCCGCTTCCGCGTGCAGTACCAGCAAAGCAAGGTGCAGCCCGGTGTCACCGACAACCAGATTTTCGTCCAATACATCCTTACGCTCGGCGCCCACGGCGCCCATCGTTTTTGAGGAGCTGCACAATGAAAACAATTTTCCAATGGGTGGGCGTGGCCGCGCTCGTCGCGTTCGCGGCGCCCGCGCTGGCGGTACTGAACGTGTTTGCCACCGTGCCGGAATGGGGCGCACTGGCCGAGGAACTGGGCGGCGACAAGGTTAAGGTCTATGTCGCCACGAACGCGCTGCAGGACCCGCATCATATCGAGGCCAAGCCCAGCCTGATAGCGCGGGCGCGCAATGCCGACCTGGTGGTCGCCGTGGGTGCCGAGCTGGAAATCGGCTGGTTGCCGCTGGTGATCCAGCAGGCGGGCAATCCGCGCATCCAGCGCGGCAAGCCGGGCCACTTCGAAGCGGCGGCGTTCGTGCCGATGCTGGAGAAGCCCACGCGTCTTGATCGCGCCGATGGCGATGTCCATCCCGGCGGCAATCCGCACATCCAGACGGATCCGCGCAACATCCTGCGCGTGGCGCAGCCGCTGGCATTGCGGCTGGCCGAACTCGATCCGCCGAACGCCGCGTTCTATGCGGCGCGCGCGAAGGATTTCGCCGAGCGGTGGACCGCCGCGATCGCGAAGTGGGAACAGCAGGGTGCGAGCCTGCGCGGCGTGCCCATCGTCGTCCAGCACAAGTCGTTCACCTACCTGATCGCGTGGCTGGGGATGAACGAAGTGGCGGCGCTCGAACCCAAGCCTGGCGTCGAGCCCACCACCGCTTATCTGTCCGAAGTGCTGGCCACGCTGCAGCGACAGCCTTCGAAGATGGTGCTCCGCCCCGCGTATCAAAGCGATCGCGCGTCGCTGTGGATTGCCGAGCGCGCCAGGATCAATGCGGTGGTGCTGCCGTTCACCGTAGGCGGCGATGAGCAGGCGAAGGATCTCTTCGGTCTCTTCGACAGCACCATCGCGCGGTTGCGCAAGGGAACCCAGTGAACCTCGGCACCGTCGAGCTCTCGATCCTGCTGCCGGCGCTCGCCGCGGGCTTGCTGGTCACCGCGACGCACGTGCCGCTGGGCACGCAGGTGCTGGCGCGCGGCATCGTGTTCATCGATCTCGCGATCGCGCAGATCGCAGGATGCGGCGTACTGCTGGCCGACCAGTTGGGCTTCGAGGCGGAAGGCCTCGCGGTCCAGGTGGCGGCGCTG
>JANMCS010000180.1:0-4448 GCA_031361405.1 Betaproteobacteria bacterium | reverse complement strand
GCCGCTGTCCATCAGCGCTTGCGCGTACCGCATCAGCAGGATGCGATCGACCGCGGCGAGTTCCGCCAGGTCGTAGATGCCGCGCACATCGCGCTCAACCGGCGCGGCGTGCGCCACCACCGGGATGCCATCCGCCACCGCAGCGGCCACGATGTCGGTGAGGTAATACTCGTTCTGCGCATTGTCGGGCTTGATCGCCGTGACCCAGCGCCGCAGCAGCGCGGTGGGCGCGGCCATCACGCCGGTGTTGATCTCATCCAATTTGCGCTGCGCGGGCGCCAGGTCGCGATCCTCGACGATCGCGCGGACGCGGCCCGAGGCATCGCGGACGATGCGCCCGAGCCCCGCGGGATCGGGGACATGCGCGGTCAATACGGCCAGCTGGCCTTTTTCGGCAACCTCGACCAGCGCGGCGAGCGCGGCGGCGGGCACCAGCGGCAGGTCGCCGATGGTGACCAGCGTAATGCCATCGTGCGGCAGGACATCGAGCGCCACGCGAGTGGCATCGCCGGTGCCACGCGGCGGATCCTGCAGGGCGAACTGGAGATCGGGCGCCGCCAGCGCGGCGCGCACGGCATCGGCGCCGACGCCGACCACCACCACCAGCGCGCGCGGCAGCAGCGTGCGTGCCGCGTCCAGCAAATGGGTGACCAGCGGACGCCCGGCCAACGGGTGCAGCACCTTGGGCAGCGCCGAGCGCATGCGCTTGCCCTGACCGGCGGCGAGGACGACGACGTTGAGAGGAGAGGTCACGAATTCCGGGAGCGCAATTGGGGTGCTTGATCATACGCCAGCGAGTAACCCCGCCGCGCGCAGGGACCGGTGTCTGTTTCCGTAGGCGAGGCTTCAGCCTCGCGGGTACAGCGAGCGCCGAACCTGCGAGGCTGAAGCCTCGCCTACAGATACGTGGACTGGCACGTCCGCACGAGGAAGATGTTACAGTTTTGTGACAACAAGACGCGCGGTGCGTTCCCGTCCTCCGCGCGCTGTCACTCAGGAGACCACCATGCTGAACCCGCTTCGCATCGCGCTGTGCGTCGCAGCGCTCACGGCCGCTGCATCATTCCCGAGCCTGGCCGCCGACGCGTGCGCCAACCGCGGCGAGCTCGATACCATGTACTGCGATGCCAACAAGGACCTGGTGGCCGACGCGCCCACCGATCCCAAGAAGTGGAAGAATCCGTCGACGATCGTCTTCACCTACACGCCGGTCGAGGATCCCGCCGTCTACGAAAATGTATTCAAGCCCTTCACCACGCACCTGGCCCGGTGCCTCGACAAGAAGGTCGTGTTCTATCAGGTACAGAACAACGCCGCTGAAATCGAAGCGATGCGTTCGGGGCGCCTGCATGTAGGCGGATTCTCAACGGGCCCCACGGCATTCGCCGTCAATCTCGCCGGCGCCGTTCCGTTTGCGGTGAAGGGCGATGCCAGGGAATTTCAGGGCTACAACCTGATCGTGATCGTGAAGGCCAGCTCGCCGTACCAGAAACTGGCGGACCTGAAAGGCAAGAAGGTCGCGCACACGTCGCCGTCGTCCAACTCGGGCCATCTCGCGCCGCTGGCGTTGTTCCCGGGGCAGGGTCTCGCGCCCGACAAGGACTACAAGCCCG
This sequence comes from Betaproteobacteria bacterium, assembly GCA_031361405.1. Classification (GTDB taxonomy): domain Bacteria; phylum Pseudomonadota; class Gammaproteobacteria; order Burkholderiales; family Casimicrobiaceae; genus VBCG01. Next base: position 2,835 of record JANMCS010000180.1, on the reverse strand, counting down.
TGTTCTCCGGCAAGCACGACCAGTCGGTGCTGGGTGTGAACTCGGGTGACTACGACGCCGCGGCCGTGGCGTCCGACGTGTTCCACCGGATGGCGGTGCGTGGTCAAATCAAGGAGTCCGATTTCCGCGTGATCTATCGCAGCCAGAAATTCCCGACGTCATCGTTCGCCTATGCGCACGACCTCGACCCAAAGCTGGTCGACAAGATGCTGACGTGTTTCTACGACTATCGCTTCACGCCGGACATGGTCAAGGCGTTCGACGGCGCCGATCGCTTCGTCCCGATCAACTACCGGACCACGTGGGACGTCGTGCGCGCGGTGGCCAAGGGTTCGGGCCAGGCCTTCGACAAGAGCACTTACGACAAGGAAACACAGCGCGAGGCGGAAGCCGCGGCCAAGGCCAAGAAGGGCTGATGCTAGAACTTCGCCATCTGTCGAAGTCGTATGTGGCCGGCAAGCCGGTCCTGACCGACATCAACCTCGAGATCGCGGCGCGTGGCATCACGTCGATCATCGGCCCGTCAGGCACCGGCAAGAGCACGCTGATCCGCTGCATCAACCGGCTGGTGGAGCCGACTGCAGGCGCGATCATGTTCGAGGGCGCGGATCTCGCCAAGCTGGCGGGCGCGCCCCTGCGCCAGGCGCGCCGGCATATCGGCATGGTGTTCCAGGAATACAACCTGGTCGAGCGATTGACGGTGATGGAGAACCTGCTGTCGGGGCGACTTGGCTACGTGTCGCCATGGCGCGCGTGGCGTCGCAAGTTTCCGGATGCCGATATCCGCAAGGCGTATGAATTGCTGGACACGGTCGGCCTGGCCGGCTTCGCGCATCGCCGCGCGGACGCGTTGTCCGGGGGCCAGCGGCAGCGCGTGGGCATTGCGCGCGCCGTGATGCAGGAACCGAAGCTGCTGCTGGCCGACGAGCCGACGTCGTCGCTCGATCCCAAGACGTCGGTGGAAATCATGGAACTGCTGGCCGGCGTCGGCCGCGCCCGCGCAATTCCCGTGCTGATCAACATGCACGATGTGGAACTGGCGAAGCGCTTCGCCGACCGCATCGTCGGCATGTCCGGCGGTCGCGTGATCTTCGACGGTGCGCCGATCTATCTCACCGATGCCATCCTGAAGCAGATCTACGGCGGCGAGGCGTGGCTGCAATGAGGGGGTGGGCCGGCGATGACCGCGCGGCGCCGCATGCCGGGCCTTTGCCTCAATGACCGCTACCGCGCCTGCATCCGCGCCGCTGCCTGATCCGTTTCCGCGCAGCGTCTGGCCGCGCGTCGCATGGCTGGCGCTGCTCGTCTACGTCATTTACGCGTGCGCGCAGATGGACATCTCGTGGGAGCGCCTGCAGATCGGCCTCGCCAACGCCACCAAATTCTTCGGACGCCTGTTTCCGCCCAATTTTTCGCGCTGGGACCTGCTGGTCAAGGGTCTGCTGGAAAGCCTCGAAATCGCGGTGCTGGCCACCACGCTGGGCATCACGCTGGCATTGCCCGTTGGCCTCGCGGCCGCGCGCAACCTGATGCCGCCGTGGGTGTCGTGGCCCGCGCGCGCGATCATCGTGCTGGCGCGCTCGTTTCATCCGGTGATCGTCGCCATCCTGTTCGTGAAGGCCGTGGGTTTCGGCGCGCTGGCAGGCATCCTGGCGCTGACGGTGGCCTCGGTCGGCTTCATCGGCAAGCTCTTCACCGAAGCCATCGAGGAAATTTCGCTGAAGCAGGTCGAGGCGGTGCGCGCCACCGGCGCGCCCTTTGCATCCGTGCTGGCCTACGGCGTGATGCCGCAGGTGTTCTCCCGCTTCATCGGCTTTGGCACCTACCAGCTCGACTCCAACCTGCGCAACTCGACGATGGTGGGCATCGTCGGCGCGGGCGGCATCGGCGGCACGCTGTTCGCCGCCTTCCAGCGCTTCGACTACGACTTCGTCTGCGCGATCCTGCTGTCGATCATCACGCTGATCATGCTGGGCGAAGTGCTCGCCACCGCGGTGCGGGCGATCTTCATCGATAACACCACGCTCGGTGACCTGTTCCGGCGCCGCGGGCACGTGGCGCGCGAACGCGTGCTGGACGACAACTGATGGCGTCCGCCACCGTGCTGCCCACGCCGGTCGCGCTGCGCCGCTGGCATCGCTTCACGCGTGCGCAGCGATTGACGCGCTTCATCGTGTATCTCGTCATCGTGGCCGCGATCGTGGCATCGCTGCGCACGGTCGAGGTGATTCCCGAATTCCTCTACGACGCACCCGAGCAGGTAGTCGACCTGCTGTCGCGGATGTGGCCGGTGGACTGGCTGCACTACCGCGAGTCCGTGCACGAGGCGCTGATCGAGACGATCAACATCGCATCGATGGGCACGCTGCTGGCCCTGGTGCTGGCGCTGCCGGTGGGCGTGCTGGCCGCGCACAACCTCGTCCCGTTCACGCCAATCAACCTGCTGGCCAAGCTGATCCTGGTCTCGTCGCGCTCGGTCAATTCACTGGTGTGGGCGCTGTTGTTCGTGGGGATCTTCGGCCCCGGCGCGCTGGCCGGCACACTGGCCATTGCGTTCCGCTCGATCGGCTTCGTCGGCAAGCTCTTCGGCGAAGCGCTGGAAGAAGCGGCGCCCGGCCCCATCGAGGCGCTGATGCCGCCGGCGCACCGTGGTGGTCGCGGATGACCTTCGGCTATTGGCCCCAGGTGAAGCCCGCGTTCTGGTCGATCGCGCTGTTCCGCTGGGATATCAATGTGCGCGAGTCTGCGGTGCTGGGGCTGGTGGGCGCCGGCGGCATCGGCATGGCGCTCGATTCCGCGCTCAATCTCTTCCAATGGGATCGCGTGGCGCTGATC
>JANMCS010000157.1:0-10747 GCA_031361405.1 Betaproteobacteria bacterium | reverse complement strand
CAACACGTCCGAGTTCACGCACATGGGCGGCGAGGGCGTGCCCTGGATCGGCCAGGCGCCGTTCACCGCCGAGAAGCACATCTTCGCCAATCTGGGCGACGGCACCTACTATCACAGCGGCATCCTCGCCATTCGCGCGGCAGTGGCCGCCGAGGTCAACATCACGTACAAGATTCTGTACAACGATGCGGTGGCCATGACGGGCGGCCAGCCCTTCGACGGTCCGCTGTCCCCCGGCGACATCGCCCGGCAAGTGGCCGCCGAAGGCGTGAAGCGCATCATCGTCGTCACCGACGAGCCGGACAAGTATCCCAGCGGCTACTACAGCAGGGATATCCGCATCCATCATCGTGACGAACTCGACGCGGTCCAACGCGAGCTGCGCGAGATTCCCGGCTGCACGGTGCTGCTATACGACCAGACCTGTGCCGCGGAAAAGCGCCGGCGCCGGAAGCGCGGCACGTTCCCCGACCCGAACAAGCGCGTGATCATCAACGAACTGGTCTGCGAAGGCTGCGGCGACTGCGGCGTGCAGTCCAACTGCGTCGCCGTGGCGCCGGTGGACAGCGAATACGGGCGCAAGCGCACGATTGACCAGTCGTCGTGCAACAAGGACTTCTCGTGCGTGAAGGGCTTCTGCCCGTCGTTTGTCACCGTCGAAGGCGGTAGCTTGCGCAAGCCGAAGAAGGCCGAGGGCGGCGACTTCTCGTCATTGCCCGCGCCCGCGTTGCCCAGCACGACGGAACCGTACAGCATCCTGGTGACCGGCATCGGGGGCACCGGCGTGGTGACGATCGGGGCGCTGCTCGGCATGGCCGCGCACCTCGAAGGCAAAGGCTGCAGCGTGCTGGACATGACGGGCCTCGCCCAGAAGAACGGCGCGGTGGTGTCGCACGTGCGCATTGCCGACACGCCGGAAAAACTGTTTGCCACGCGCATCGCGGCGGGCGAAGCATCGCTCGTGCTGGCCTGCGACATCCTGACCAGCGTCGGCTACGAAGCGCTGGCCAAGATGCAGAAAGGCGTCACCAAGGCACTGGTGAACACCGCGCTGGTGATGCCCGCGCAATTCACGCGCGAGCCCGATCTCAAGTTTCCGGTCGGCACGATGGAACAGGAGATCAAGGACAGCGTGGGCGCCGGCGATGCCGAATTCCTCGATGCGTCCAAGCTCGCCACCGGGCTGATGGGTGATTCGATCGCCACCAACCTCTTCATGGTCGGCTATGCCTTTCAGCGCGGACTGATTCCATTGTCCGAAGCCGCCATCCTCAAGGCCATCGAATTGAACGCTCAGGCGGTCGAATCAAACACGCGCAGCTTCAATTGGGGCCGCCTGGCCGCCGTGGATCCGGCCAAGGTGGCGGCCGCGGCAGTGCCCGCATCGATGCGGCCCGACTCGCAGCGGTTGTCGGAATCGGTCAACGAGATGATCGAACGGCGTGTCAAGTTCCTCACCGACTACCAGGATGCCGCCTATGCGCAACGCTATCGCGACCTGGTGGAGAAGGTCCGCGCCGTCGAAGGCAAGGTGATGCCGGGTTTGGACGAACTGACCGAGGCCGTGGCGCGCTACTACTTCAAGCTGCTGGCCATCAAGGATGAGTACGAAGTGGCGCGCCTCTACGCCGAATCGGACTTCACGCAGCGGGTGGCGGCGCAGTTCGAGGGCGACTACAAGCTCACGTTCCACCTCGCGCCGCCGGTGTTCAACAAGGCCGATCCGCGGACCGGCGTGCCGTCCAAAAGCGTCTATGGTCCGTGGATGATGAAGGCCTTCAGCGTGCTGGCCAGGATGCGCAAGTACCGCGGCACGGCGCTGGATATCTTCGGCAAGACGGCAGAGCGCAAGTTCGACCGCGCGTTGATCGGTGAATACGAAACCGTGGTCGCCGAAATCATGGCGAAGTTGACGCCGCAGAATCACGTGACGGCCGTGGAACTGGCATCGGTGCCCGAACACATTCGCGGCTACGGACATGTGCGGCACGCCCACATCCAGGTCGCGCGAAAGCGCGAAGGCGTGCTGCTCGCGGCGTTTCGGTCGCCTGAACCAGCGGCAAAGCCCGTGGTGGTGCGCATCACCGCCTGATCCTGCCGCGCAGTCAATCGGCCACCGGTGAACGCCCCCACGCCTGCCACGCTTTTCGATCCGTACACGGCGGCACGGGCGTGGTTTGCCGCGGAGGGCTGGGCGCCCTTCGCGTTTCAGGAAGAAGTCTGGCGCGCATATGCGGCGGGCGCGTCCGGCCTGATCCACGCGCCCACCGGCATGGGCAAGACCTATGCGGCGCTGATGGGGCCGCTGGCGCTGGGACCCGCCGGCGCCACGGATGCCCCGCCGCCACTGACGCTGCTGTGGATCACGCCGCTGCGCGCGCTCGCGGCCGACACCACGCTGGCCCTCACCCGCGCTGCGAAGGCGCTGCGACCGCACTGGACGGTGGGACTGCGCACCGGTGACACCCCCGCCGGCGAACGCGCGCGGCAGGATCGCCGCCAGCCGACGATCCTGGTCACCACCCCCGAGAGCCTGACGTTGCTGTTGTCGCGCGCGGATTGGCGCGACCGGATGGCGCACGTCGAATCGGTGGTCGTCGACGAATGGCATGAACTGCTGGGCACCAAACGCGGCGTGCAGGTGGAGCTGGCGCTGGCGCGCCTGCGTCACCGGCGTCCGCAGCTCCGCGCCTGGGCGCTCTCCGCCACGCTGGCCAATCTCGACGAGGCGATGGCGTGCCTCGTCGGCATCGCCCCCCTGGGGCCCACGCGGCAGGTGCGTGGCCTCGACACCAAGATCATCGAGATCGGGACCGCGCATCCGCCCACGATCGAGCGCTTTCCATGGGCCGGCCACATCGGCACGCGGCTGGTGCCGGAAGTGATCCGCGCACTGGAGCGCGCAAAGACCACGCTGATCTTCACCAACGTGCGCTCCACCGCCGAGATCTGGTATCAGGCGCTGCTGGAAGCGCGGCCCGATTGGGCCGGCACCATCGCGCTGCATCACGGTTCGCTCGATCGCGACGTGCGGCAATGGGTGGAGGACGCCGTGCGCGACCGCAAGCTGCGCGCCGTGGTCTGCACATCAAGCCTCGATCTCGGCGTCGACTTCGCTCCCGTCGACCAGGTGCTCCAGATCGGCAGTCCCAAAGGGGTCGGGCGGCTGTTGCAGCGCGCCGGTCGGAGCGGCCATCGGCCCGGCGAAATCTCGCGCGTCACCGTCGTGCCCACCCAGGCGCTCGAGCTGGTCGAGGCCGCCGCGGCGCGCGCTGCGGCGGCGGAGCGCAAGGTGGAGGCGCGCACGCCCGTTGCCGGCGCACTCGATGTGCTGGTCCAGCATCTCGTCACCTGTGCGCTCGGGGGCGGCTTTGTCCCGGCCGACCTATTGCCCGAATTGCGCTCGACGCACGCCTACCGTGCCCTCACCGATGTCGAGTGGCAATGGGCGCTCGATTTCGTCGTGCACGGCGGCGCCAGCCTCAACGCCTATCCCGAATATCGGCGCGTGGTGATCGACGCCGACGGCCGCGCCCATGTACCGGACCGGCGCATCGCGCAGCGCCATCGGCAATCGATCGGTACCATCGTGGCCGATGCCAGCATCAGCGTGCAGATGCGCAACGGCAAGAAGCTCGGCCACGTTGAGGAATCGTTCATCGCGCACCTGCGGGTTGGCGATTGCTTCGTGTTCGCCGGCCGCCGCCTCGAATTCGTGCGCGTGCGCGAGATGACCGCGTGGGTGAAGCCGGCCTCGAACAAGGCGGCAGTGATCACGCGTTGGTCGGGGTCGAAGATGGCGTTGTCGTCATTGCTGGCCGAGCGCACCCGCGCGCTGATCGCCGACGCCAGCCGCGGCGTGTTCGCGTCGCCCGAATTGCAATTGGTCCGCCCGCTGCTCCAATTGCAGCAACGCTGGTCGGCCTTGCCCGCCGCCGGCGATTGGCTGATCGAGAAAATCGCGCTGCGCGATGGCCACTATCTCTTCTTCTATCCGTTCGAGGGGCGCCTTGCGCACCTCGGCCTGGCCACGTTGTTTTCATATCGGCTGGCGACAGCGCGCCCCGGCACGTTCAGCATGACCTTCAACGACTACGGCTTCGCGCTGCACTCGGCGCAGCCGGTTGAATTCGGCCTGGGCGAGCTGGGTCGCCTGCTCGCCACCGACCATGTCGAGCGCGACATCGTGGCGGGCCTCAACGCCGCCGAATTGGGCCGCCGGCAGTTCCGCGAAATCGCGCGCGTGGCCGGCCTCATCTTCAAGGGCTTTCCCGGCCAGAATCACTCCAGCCGCCAGCTGCAGGTGTCGAGCGGCCTCTTGTACGACGTGTTCAGCGAATACGATCCCCAGAACCTGCTGCTGGCGCAATCCATCCGCGAAGTGATGGAGCGCCATCTCGAAGCCCCGCGAATGCACGCCGCGCTGACGCGCTTGCGCGGCAGCCGCGCCCGGCTCACGTCTCCGCCGCGCGCCACGCCGTTTGCGTTTCCGCTGATGGTGGAGATGTTCCGCGAGACGCTGACCACCGAAAATCTGGAAACGCGCGTGGCACGGATGGTGGCGGAACTGGAGACCGCGGCGAACAGCAACGCTTGAGACCGGCCACTAATCCGGCGAACACATCTCGACGAGATCCGGCCCGTCCCCCTCCGCCAGCCAACCGGGGGCCACCATCAGGAGCGTCCCGGCCAGGGGCAGGACCAGCGACCGATGCCACGATGCCACGATGCCATGTTGCCTCGTCGTTGCCAGCGCATTGACGCCCGCACGATGCGCGGGCGCGCGCAGCGCGGCTGCATCACCACAGGAAGCAGTCCGCTCTAGCCCGCGATCCACCAGAACTCGGCAGCCGATTGCGTACTGCCATGGCGGGCGAGACCCCTACCGGAGACCTGCTTGGCACCCGTCGCCGAAGCTATTTCCTGCTTTCTGGCGGAGGCGGTTTCACCAGCGAATCGACCGCTGACTTGCCTTCCCGCGTGAGGAATGGCATGAGTTTGGAATAGGGCAATTCAATATCTTCATTGCACGCCTGGATCACATGCGCGAAACTGGTTGAAAATATGAGTCCTCTTTCTCCGGGGCGAAGCAGATAGCTGTTGTTACTGTTGACGCTATCTTTGCATCCGTCCTCCTCCTTGTTGCGCGTGGCATTCGCGAGGAGGAGCGCATTGAGATTGTCCGGCGCGGTGCCGCCATACCCGCCCTTGCTGTCGCGAATCCAACTCCAAGGTGCAACGCGCTTGCCGGTTGCGAGATTCCAAGTCTCGAAATCGGCAATGCCGCCGGAGGGGTATGCGCCGCCACAATACACTTCATAGCTTTCCTGAACAACCAACCATGAGCCTGAGTGAAACAAAATTTCGCGCTCCTTGTAGAAATGGCCGCCCCGCGGCTGCGCTGCGCACCAGTAGTAATCAGCGACCTGATCGCGAAACCAGTTGCGCATTGCCATGTTGAAAGGAGCGGCGCCGTTAATGGTGTCCTTGAGCATAACCATTGAGATCCTGCCATCCAGCGCGGATACGACACGGTAGCGATTGTTCGACGCCATGACAGTCAGCTTCTGCGCGGCGACGCGTGGCGCATTGAAAGCGACCTTTGGCGCGCCATCGAGCCCGCATCCCTGACCGTTGCCGCCCGCGCGCGCAGCGAGTGTCAGCCGAATGGGCAATTTGCGCGTGCCTTCAGCATTCGACCATTCCCCGTCAAGGCGATTTCCTCTAGGCAGTTGCAATTTCCAGCTTGCTCGCGGCTTGTCGTCGTCACCCTCGACCCATACCTCGCCATGCCCGTTCGTATCAGTCAGCGCAATACCAAACTTGTGACGCAGATAGTAATAGCTCGACTCATACGAAGCGCGTTCGAGACAGGCCATGATCATTTCGTCACCGATCGTGCCGCGCCAAACACCCAGGCGTGCTTCCCGATCGGACAGGCCGAACGGTGAGTCAGTGCTGTTGAAAGCTCCATTGTCCGCGCAGCGAAGCGCGCCATCGACCACCGCGCATATTGAATTTCCGACGGCAACGTAGCTGACCCCGCCGGCGATGATTGCGGTCGGCTTGACCACATCGGCGTCAGCTGAAGCAATACCAAGCCGACCGCGTGCATTCGCGCCCCAGCATTGCAGCGCACCGTAGGCGATCGCACATGTCTGGTTGAATCGTGCGGACACTGCGGTCACGCCGCTCGCAATGACTTGCACTGGATGATCCACGCCGCATTTGACCTCGCCGGTGCCGGATGAAAAACAGTGCTGCTCGCCGTCGACAAATCGTGCGGCCGTATTCGCTGGCGGCATATTCGCCGAACGGCGCGCATGTTCAACCGACACACCGACGCCGACTTGGCCGCGGCTGTTGTCGCCCCAGCACCACAACGCGCCGTCGACGATTGCACAGGTATGGCTTGTCCCTGCGGCCACTCCGCTTGCGCCAGTCGCGAACACCCGAATTGGCGGTCGCCCGCCGCCGAATGCTACGTCCATCGAATTGCGCTCAAGGCCGGTGCGGCCCCAGCACCACAGCGCACCGTCGACAATCGCGCAGCTCTGTTCCCCGCCTGCCGCGATGGCGCTGGCACCGCTCTCGATCACAGTCCATGGCGTTTTCTGCCCGGTCAAGTATTCGCCATGACCGGATTGTCCCGTGAAGTTGGCACCCCAACACTGCACGGCTCCCCGAACGATGGCGCAAACATGACCTTCGCCCGCGGCAACATCGGTCACGCCGGTTGCAATGACTTGCGTCGGCTTTTTGCCCTGGCCGCCAGGCACCGGAATATTTCCCCAGCAGTCAAGCGCGGCACCGACAATCGCGCATGTGAAGAAATTACCGGCGACCAGTTTCGTGGCGCCGCTCGCAATAATCGTTACGGGGCGATCGGATCCATCCGGGCTGAGCCGGCCATTGCCAATCTGGCCGAAGTCGTTGCTCTCGCCCAGGCACTGCACTGCGCCGCCAGTGGTGAGGGCACAGCGATGGAAAGCACCGGATGCAAATTGCTGCAAATCGAGCGCTACCGCGTGTGTCGTTCCGCAGTGCATCGCGAAAAGCAAGGCAAGCATGGATGGCACGTGAGCATTGCAACGGAGTGAGGTCACAGTGCCTTCATCGAAAGGACCGGGCTATGGCAGGACGTTGCGCGTCCGATGTGGCCCCGTCAAGTCCCCTTGCCTGCGGTTAATGCCATGCCGCCGCTTCAAAACCCGACGGCGCCTTTACCCTTGAGCTTGAGGATGGCGCGCGCTTCGTCCGGCGTGGCAATCGACAAGCCCATGCCCTCGATGATCCCGCGCACCGCGCGCACCTGCGCCGCGTTGGACTCGGCGAATTTGCCGGCCCCCAGCCACAGGCTGTCCTCAAGACCCACGCGCACATTGCCGCCCATCGCCGCCGACATCGCGGCAATCGGCAACTGGTGGCGTCCCGCGCCCAGCACACTCCAGCGATACTGGTCACCGAAGAGCCGGTCCGCCGTGCGCTTCATGTGCATCACATCGTCCGGGTGCGGGCCGATGCCGCCGAGAATGCCGAACACGCTCTGGATGAAGAGCGGCGCCTTGACCACGCCGCGATCGAAGAAGTGCTTGGCCGTGTACAGGTGCCCGATGTCGTAGCACTCGATCTCGAAGCGCGTGTTGTTGGCCTCGCAGGACGTCAGGATGTGCTCGATATCCGTGAACGTGTTCTTGAAGATGCGGTCCCGCGAACCCTCGAGGTAGGGCCGCTCCCACGCATGCTTCAAGTCGGGAAAGCGCGCCAGCATCGGATACAACCCGAAGTTCATCGAGCCCATGTTGAGCGAGGCCACCTCGGGTTTAAGCTGCAATGCGGGCTGCAGCCGCTCCTCGATCGTCATCGTGGGCGCGCCGCCGGTGGTGAAATTGATCACGACGTCGCTGCGCCGCGCGATGGCGGGCGCAAATTCGCGGAAATATTTCGGATCCTGCGTGGGACGGCCATCCACCGGGTCGCGCGCGTGCAGGTGCACGATCGCCGCGCCGGCTTCCGCCGCGGCGACCGCAGCATCGGTGATTTCCTGCGGCGTGATCGGCAGGTACGGCGACATCGACGGCGTGTGGATGGCGCCAGTGACGGCGCAGGTGATGATTACTTTGCGGGAATCGGCCATGTGCGGTGCTCCATCAGTCGGATTCGGATTGTTCGCGTTTGTGCTTCGCCAGTGCCATCAGGCGGCGGTCGCGCCATTGCATCCGCGCATCGCGCTGCGCGGCATCGTACGAGGTGCCCATCGCTTCGGCCACCTGCGACGCATTGGTCGCCGACCACGAGTCAGGGCCAGCGGGCGTCTGCGCCAATGCGCGATAGAAGTCCGCGTAGCGCGCGCAGTAATCCGGCACGCCACCGGGCGCATTCAGTTCGATGGTGGCGAACGGGCCGAGAAAGGACCAGCGCAAGCCCAGCCCGTCGCTGACCGTCTTGTCGAGATCGGCGGGCGACATGTAGCCTTCGCCGACCAGCCGCATCGCTTCGGTGAGCAGCGCGCCTTGCAGGCGATTGAGAATGAACCCCGGCAGTTCCCGCTTGACGACGACCGGGACCTGCCCGATGGCGCTCATCACCGCATACGCGCGGTCGAGCGTGGCGCGCGTGGTCCACGGCGCGCCGCACAGTTCCACCACCGGCACGAGGTGCGGCGGATTGACGGGATGCGCGACGAGGCAACGCGCGCGACCCGGCAGGTCCTCCGTGAAATGCGATCCGGGAATGGCCGACGTGGAACTGGCCAGCACGGCGGCGGGCGCCGCGGCGCGGTCCAGCGCCGCAAACACTTCCTGCTTCAGCGCCAGCACTTCCGGCAGGCTTTCCTGCACCCAAACCGCACCGGCCACGGCGGCCTCGAGCGACGCCGCCGGCAGGATGCGCGCCGACGCGGCGGCCGCGTCCTCCGCCAGGCCCATCGCCTGCTGCTCCACGAGGCTGGCCGCAATGAAATCCTGCGCCGCGCTCACCTGCCCCGCGGTGGCGTCGTACAGATGCACCGTCCAGCCGGCGCGGGCGAACACCATCGCCCAGGCCCGGCCGATCAGACCGGCACCGATGATTGCTGCGGTTTCCATGCCCCTCCTTTGTCCAGCGAATTACGGACTACGGCGCGACTTCCTGCACGCCTACGCGTACATTGTCGCACTCGGCCGCGTCGCGGTCATGCGGAGCATCGTGCAATGGACATGCAGATTCGTGGTTTGCGCGTGCTGGTCACCGCCGGCGCGTCCGGCATCGGGCTGGCCACTGCGCGCGCCTTTGCCCGCGACGGCGCACGCGTTCACGTTTGCGACGTCGATGCCCGCGCACTGGCGGCGTTGGCCGCCAGCGATCCTGAAATCGGCCAGCAACTTTGCGACGTGTCCGATCCCGATGCGGTGGCTGGTCTTTTCACCGGCGCGGTCCGCGAGATGGGTGGACTCGACGCGCTGGTCAACAATGCCGGTATCGCCGGCCCCACGGCGCCCTGCGAAAACGTAAGTCTCGCGGACTGGAACCGCACGCTGGCGGTGGACCTCACCGGACAATTCCTGTGCGTCCAGCGCGCGATTCCCCTGCTCAAGGCCAGCGCCAATCCCAGCATCGCCAACTTGTCCTCGGCCGCTGGCCGCTTCGGCTTCGCCAACCGCACGCCCTACGCGGCGGCCAAGTGGGGCGTGATCGGTTTCACCAAATCGCTGGCCATCGAGTTGGGCGGCTTCGGCATTCGCGTGAATGCGATCTGCCCCGGCTCGGTGGCCGGCCCGCGCATCGATGCGGTCTACGCCCACAAGGCGGCACTGCGCGGTGTGTCCCCTGAAGAAGTGCGCGACGAAGCGCTGGGCAAGACATCGCTGAAGCGCTTCGTCACCGCCGACGATATCGCGCATGCCATCGTGTTTCTGGCCTCGCCGCGCGGCGCCAACATCTCCGGGCAGGCGGTGCCGGTGGATGCCGACACGCACTCGCTGGCATGAATAAGTAGGGTCAGACTCCACTTAATTGAAACGACGCACCTGATTAAGTGGAGTCTGACCCTACTTATTCCGCAAACCGTATTCACCCTTGTGACCCTGTAGGCGAGGCTTCAGCCTGGCCTACGGAACCGATTTTTCACCATGGAGCTTGCATCGATGTCTGCCTCCCTACCCCAAACATTCCGTCTCGATGGTCGCGTGGCGCTGGTCACCGGCGCGTATCGCGGCCTTGGCTTCGCCATTGCCCGCGGCCTGGCCGAGGCCGGCGCCACGGTCGTGCTCAACGGCCGCAAGCCGGATGAATTGAAACGCGCCGCGGCCACGCTCGTCGCAGACGGCTTGGAGGCCGATGTCGAAGCCTTCGACGTCGTCAATCGCGACGCCATCCTCGCCGGCGTCAACGCCGTCATCGCGCGTCACGGCACGATCGACATTCTCGTGAACAACGCCGGTATCCAGCGCCGCGGCCCCCTGCAGGATTTTTCGGCCAAGGACTGGGACGACATCATCGCCACCAACCTTACTGCGCCGTTCGTTGTGTCGCAGGCGGTGCTGCCCGGCATGATCGCGCGCAAACACGGCAAGATCGTGCACATCGCCTCGCTGATGAGCGAACTGGCGCGGCCCTCCGTCGTGCCGTACACGGCGGCCAAGGGCGGCGTGCGGCAATTGACGCGCGGCATGGCGGTGGAACTGGCGCCGCATAACATCCAGGTCAACGCGATCGCGCCCGGTTATTTCGCCACCGAGATGAACCGCGCGCTGATCGACGATGCCGA
>JANMCS010000121.1:0-1443 GCA_031361405.1 Betaproteobacteria bacterium | reverse complement strand
CGCCGAGCTATCCCCCACTACTGGGCACGTTCCGATATATTACTCACCCGTTCGCCACTCTCAAGGGTTGCCCCTCTACCGTTCGACTTGCATGTGTAAGGCATGCCGCCAGCGTTCAATCTGAGCCAGGATCAAACTCTTCAGTTCGATCTCTGCAAGTTTGCTCTGGAATTGAAGTGAACTTCACTTCAGTTTCCGTGAGCGTTTGTGACTTCGGCTGTGAGGCCTTGGTCGTTTGGCATTCGCCTTCAAACGCCCACGCTTATCGGCTGTTATTTGTTAAAGAGCGGTGTCTTGCGACATTTGCTGACCGGTGATCAGCGCAGAGATGGGATTCTGTCACTTATCTTTAATCCCTGTCAAGCGCTAGGGTTTTAACCTCGCTGCCTGACCCTCTGCAATTCGTTTTTCTTGGCCTCTGGTTTGGCAGTAATTCCAAATCAGCAGCCGTGATCAGCGAAGCCCATGACTCTATCACGCTTTCGAGAGGCGGCGCAAGCCGGTACCGATTTTGTTCCCCAGAGTCAGCCCTGGCGCATCTGCTCCAGGCAGGCTTGCTGGGGGTCGTCGGCAGCCATCACCATGCCGACGCGCTCGCTCAACCGGCGGGAGTCGGCGCGCAGGATGCGTTGCTTGATGGCGGCGATCTGCGCTGGGTGCATCGAGAAGCTGCGCAGGCCCATGCCCAGCAGCAGCTCGGTGAACCCGGGGTCGCCGGCCATTTCTCCGCAGACGCTGACGGGCCTGCCCGCGGCGCGGCCAGCGGCAATGGTTTCGAAGATCAGCTTCAACACCGCCGGGTGCCAGGGGTCGAACAGGTGAGACACCGCCTCATCGGCGCGATCGATGGCAAGCGTGTACTGGATCAGGTCATTCGTGCCGATCGACAGGAAGTCGAAGTACTTCAGCAGGCGCGGCAGCATCAGAGCAGCCGCGGGCACTTCGATCATGGCGCCGACTTCGACATCACTGTGCGGCACGGCTTCGTCACGCAGCTCGGCCCGCGCCGCGTCCAGGGCCTGAATGGTGCGGATGACCTCGCTCATCTGCGCCACCATCGGAATCAGCAACCTCACCTTCCCGTAGGCGCTGGCGCGCAGGATGGCGCGAAGTTGTTGCCTGAACATCTCCGGCTCGGCCAGGCTCCATCGAATGGCACGCAAACCGAGCGCCGGATTCAGTGAGTGGTCGTGCCGAAGCTCCTGCTGCACAGGGCGATCAAGCGGTTTGTCGGCCCCGATGTCGACGGTGCGTATCGTCACCGGCATGCCCTGCATGGCCAGCACCACCGCACGATAGGCTTCGAACTGCTCATCTTCTCCCGGCAGTTCGCCGGCACGATTCATGAACAGGAATTCGCTGCGAAACAGCCCCACGCCGACAGCCCCGGCAGCGATGGCCGTCGCCGCATCGCCGGGCATTTCGATGTTGGCCAGCAGTTCG
>JANMCS010000086.1:0-9359 GCA_031361405.1 Betaproteobacteria bacterium | reverse complement strand
CACGGCTCCTCAAAGTGGCTGACGCCGTGTTGTTCGAGCAGCCGGCCCACTTCGATCGCGCGGCGTGGCGAGAAGGCGCTGTTGGCATCGACCAGCAGCGCAACGTCGTCACCCAACGCGCGTCGCATTGCCGGCACGATGGCCTCGGTGCGGCCCGGCCACTCGTCAATGTCGTGACCGTATTCGGCGCCGATGCGAAACTTGAACGCATCGAAGCCGTGCGCATCGCGCAAGCTCACCATGCGCGCGGCCTCCTGCTCGGGCGTGATGTCGCGCTTCATCGACGACGCATAGGCGCGCAACCGGCGCGGCGTGCCGCCCAGCAGTTCACATACGCTCTTGCCCTCGCGCTTGCCGCGCATGTCCCACAGCGCGGTATCAAGGCCACCCATCGCCCGGAACAAATACGGCCCGGGAAACTTGTGCTCGACTTCGGGGATGCGGTCCATCAGCGCCTCGATATCGGCGGTGTTCTTGCCGAGTGACGTCGGCGCCACCTGCCGGTGCAGCACCTGCGCCGTGATGTCGGCGTTATACGGTGCGACCTGCCCCCACCCTTGGACGCCATCCTCCGCGGTCACGCGGACAAAGCACAGGAACTGGGTGCTGAAAGTTTCGATGCGCTTGATCTTCATGCTGCCCGCAGATGGAATGGACGCCAGAACCGACCACGCATCATCGAACCCAAGTGGACCGCCGGGAAAGGTCCATTTTGATTATTTCGTGATACCGTTTACCGCTTCGCATCGAGGGAAAGCAGGTAGCGATGGTCAAGCGCGCAGGCGGAGCCTTGCTGCTTTCGGTAGGCATCGACCACGCATCGTCGCGCCCCGTCAGCACGCAGCTGTACGTGATCCTGCGCGACCTCATCCTGTCCGGCGGCTTCGCCGCGGGCGACCGCCTGCCGGCCAGCCGCACGCTGGCGCGCGACCTCACGCTCTCCCGTACCACGGTGATCGAGGCCTTTGACCGGCTCACCGCCGAAGGCCTGATCGAGTCGCGCGTGGGTGCCGGCACTTACGTCAGCAAGGCGCTGGACGTGCAGCGCCCGCGCGCGGCTGATCCGCAAGTGCGGGCGGCAAGCAGCAAAGCGCCGCGCCTTGCCCGCGCGATGGCGCAATCAGTGGGCCGCTTCGGCGAGCGGCAACGCCTGCCGTCGACGGCGCGCGCGTTCACCACGGCGCTGCCGGCCTTCGATGCGTTTCCGATGGCGCAGTGGGCACGCCTGTCCGCCAAGCATTGGCGCAGCGCGCGCGACGATGTGATGGGCTATGGCGATCCGTTCGGCCATGCGCCGTTGCGGCGCGCCATCGCGGCGCACCTGCGCGCCAATCGCGGCATCAACTGCGACGCCGAGCAGATCTTCATCGTCGGCGGCGCGCAACACGCGTTCTACCTGATCGGCACGATGCTGCTCAATCCCGGTGATCGCGTCTGGTTCGAGAATCCCGGCGCCATCGGCGCGCGACACAGCCTGATCGCGTCGGGCGCCGAGCTGGTGCCCATCCCCGTCGACAAGCAGGGCCTGCGCGTCGACGAAGGACTGCGCGTCAGCCCGCAGTTTCGCCTCGCCTTCGTCACGCCGTCGCACCAGCAGCCGTTGGGCGTGATCATGAGCCTCGAGCGGCGCTTCGCGCTGCTGCACGCCGCCGAGCAGGCAGGTGCCTGGATCGTCGAGGACGACTATGACGGCGAATTTTCCTTCGGCGGCAATCCGTTGCCCACGTTGAAGAGCGTGGACGCCACCGGCCTCGTGATCTACGTCGGTACGTTCAGCAAGTCGCTGTTTCCATCGCTGCGCCTTGGCTACCTGCTGGCGCCGCCGGCGCTGGTACCCACGCTGCACACGATCATGAGCAAGCTGCTGCACGGCGTGCCGACCTGTGTGCAGGCCACCGTGGCCGAATTCATCGACGAGGGCCACTTCGCCTCGCATATCCGCCGCATGCGCAAGACCTACGCGGAGCGCCACGACGCGCTGTGCGATGCGGCGGGCCGCAGCCTTGGCGGCCTGCTCGATGTCGTGCGCAGCCAGAGCGGATTGCACACCATCGGCCAGCTGCATGCGGGACTGTCGGAGACTGCCGTGTCGCAGGCGGCGGAGAAACGCAACATCACCGCCTCGCCCATCGCGCGCTTCTCGCTGGCGCCGGTGCCGCTGCGCGGCCTGGTGCTGGGATTCGGCGGCATCCGGCCACCGGCGATCGAAGCCGGCGTGAAGGTGCTGGCCGAAGTGCTGGAACAGCAGATGCGGCGCTAAACGCGCATTGGACTGCCAGTTTCGCCAGAGTGGCCCTCCACGCGCATTGCCCGCGTGTGGCACTCTGCGGGCGTGAGCAAATTCGACTTTGTGATCGTCGGCGCGGGTTCGGCAGGCTGCGTGCTGGCCAACCGCCTCTCCGCCGATCCGCGCCATCGCGTGCTGCTGCTGGAAGCCGGCGGCCGCGATGCGCATCTGTGGCTGCACGTGCCCATCGGCTACGGCAAGTCGTTCTACAACCCGGCCGTCAACTGGATGTACCGGACCGAACCGGACGCGACACTCGACAATCGCGTCGGCTACTGGCCGCGCGGCAAGGTGCTGGGCGGGTCCAGCGCGATCAATGCGATGGTGTTCATCCGCGGCCAGCAGGCCGACTTCGACGGCTGGCGCGCGTTGGGCAATCCAGGCTGGGGTTGGGCCGACGTGCTGCCGTACTTCCGCAGGATGGAGGACAGCACGCGCGAACCGGACGAGTGGCGTGCGCGCGGCGGGCCCCTGCCGGTGACCGACGTTGCGGCGGATGCGCATCCGCTGTGCGACGTGTTCCTGCGTGCTGGCCACGAGCTCGGGCTGCCGCGCAATGCGGACTTCAACGGCGCCACGCAGGAGGGTGTCGGCCTCTACGAAATCACCACGCGCCACGGGCGCCGCATGTCCACCGCGCGCGCCTACCTGCATCCGGCGCTGCGGCGGCCCAACCTGCGCGTGGAAACGCATGCGCAGGCCACGCGTATCCTGTTCGACGGCACGCGCGCCACCGGCGTCGAATATGTGCGCACTGGCATCACGACCACGGTGCATGCGGCGCGCGAGGTGATCGTCTGCGGCGGCGCGATCAACTCGCCGCATCTGCTGCTGCTCTCCGGCATCGGCGCGGCGCAGGATCTCGCGCAACACGGCATCGCCGTCGTGCACGACGCGCCCGCGGTCGGGCAGCACCTGCAGGATCACCTGTGCGTGGATTACGTCTTTCGCTCGCGCGTGCCAACGCTCAATGACGAGCTGCGGCCGTGGTGGGGCAAGGTGCGCGCAGGCATGCGCTATCTGCTGGCGCGGCGTGGGCCACTGGCGCTGAGCGTCAACCAGGGCGGCGGCTTCGTGCGAGGTCGCGCCGGCCTTGATCGCCCCAACCTGCAACTCTATTTCTCGCCGCTCAGCTATTTGCGCAAGCCCCCGGGCAAACGGCCGCTGATGAGTCCCGATCCCTATCCCGGTTTCCTGCTGAGCGCGCAGCCCTGCCAGCCCACCAGCCGTGGATATGTGCAGCTGCGCTCCGCTGATCCTTTCGCCGCGCCGCGCATCGTAGCCAATGCACTGGCCACCGCACACGATGTGGAGGAAATGCTGGAAGGCGCGCGCTTCCTGCGCCAACTCGCCGCCACGCCTTCGCTGGCCAGCGTGATCGCGGAGGAGCTGCAGCCCGGTCCCACAGTGCAATCGCGCGACGACATGCTGGCCGACATCCGGCAGCGCAGCTCCACGGTCTTTCATCCGGTGAGCACCTGCCGGATGGGTCCCGACGCGCGCGATGCGGTAGTCGATCACCAGTTGAAGGTCCATGGCATCGCGGCATTGCGCGTCGTCGACGCGTCGGTGTTTCCAACGTTGACTTCCGGCAACACCAATGCCCCCACGATCATGGTCGCCGAAAAGGGCGCGGACCTGATCCTGGCCGACGCCCGTTGACGCGGTACCGTCACTGCGCCACCATTTCCGCCATGGAGTCCACGAATTGAACGACGCGCTGTTCACCCCCGACCGCAAGCTGGCCCCCTACTGGTGGGACCGCGTGCCGCGCCCGACGCTGGATGACGCGCCGCCGCCGGCGCGCGCGGACGTCGTCGTCATCGGCTCGGGCTACACCGGCTTGCATGCCGCGCTGCAGACCGCGCGCGGCGGCCGGCATACGCTGGTGCTCGATGCCGAGGATGCCGGTTGGGGCTGCAGCACGCGCAACGGCGGCCAGATCTCCACCAGCGTCAAGCCCGGCTTCGATGTGCTCGCGCGCCGGCATGGCGAACAGCGCGCGCACGCCATCATCAAGGATGGCCAACGCTCGCTCGCGTGGATTGGTGAATTCATTCGCGCCGAAGGCATCGACTGCGACTTTGGCGTGGTCGGCCGTTTTCACGCCGCGCACAACGCCGTCCAGTTCGGCCATCTCGTGCGCGCCGTCGCCGGGCAGCGCAAGGGACTCGAAGTGGAAACGGAAATCGTCGAACGCTCGGCACAGCGCGCGGAACTGGGTACCGACGCCTATTGGGGCGGCGTGATCTACAAGCAGCACGCCTCCGTCGATCCCGCGCGCTATCACCACGGCCTGCTGGAGCGCGTGCATCGTGCCGGCGCCACGGTGGTGCCGCATTGCCCGGTCACCGCGATCGAGAAGGATGGTGATGGGTTTCGCGTGACCACACCGCGCGGCATCGTCGCCGCGCGCAACGTCGTCGTGGCCACCAACGGCTACACCGGGCCGCTGACGCCGTGGCTGCAGCGGCGCGTGATTCCGATCGGCAGCTACATGATCGCGACGGAGCCGCTGTCCGCCACGCAGATGGCGCGCCTGATGCCGAAGAACCGGATCGTCAGCGATACCCGCAAAGTGGTCTTCTACTACCGCGCTTCGCCGGACCAGCGGCGCATCCTGTTCGGTGGGCGCGTGTCCACCGCCGAGACCGATCCCGCGATCAGTGGTCCGAAGCTGCACGTCGACATGGTCAAGCTCTTTCCGGAGCTGGCCCGCACGCGCATCAGCCACTCCTGGTGCGGCTTCGTCGCGTACACGTTCGACGAATTGATGCACGTCGGCCGCCACGAAGGCGTCCACTACGCGATGGGCTACTGCGGCTCCGGCGTGGGCATGTCCAGTTACCTCGGCATGCGGCTTGGCCTGCAGGTTCTGGGCAGCGCGGACGGGAAAACTGCCTTCGACGGATTGCCGTTTGCTACGCAGCCCTTCTATACCGGGCGGCCATGGTTCCTGGCGCCGTCGATCCGGTATTACCGCTGGCGGGACCGGCAGTCGTTCTGAAGTTGCTGGTAGCGATACGCGCGCCGGTCTTCGCCGCGGTATGTGTCCTGCGGCAATCGCCAGCGCTAGTGACGCATCGCCATCGATGCCGCCAGCAACACGGCGGCGCGCGTGGCCCCGATGTTGGCCACGCCCTTGCCGGCAATGTCGTAGGCCGTCCCGTGCGCCGGCGTGCAGATCGCGAACGGGAAGCCGCCCAGCAACGTGACGCCACGGTCGAAGCCCATAAGCTTCATCGCGATCTGCCCTTGGTCGTGATACATCGTCAGCACCGCGTCGTAGTCGCCGCGCCGCGCGCGCACGAACACGGTATCGGCGGGGAATGGGCCCGCACAGCCGATGCCCATGGCCTGCGCCTTCTTCACCGCCGGTGCGATCACGTCGATCTCCTCGCGCCCGAAATTGCCGCCGTCGCCGGCGTGCGGATTGAGCGCCGCCACCGCGATGCGCGGCGGCACGAAGCCCGCGGCCTGCAATGCGGCGGTGGTCAGCTCGAGGGCGCCGACGATGCCATCGATGGTCAAGAGCTTCGGCATTTCCACCATCGGCACGTGTGACGTCACCCGCGCATTCCACAGGCCTTCGAGGATGTTGAATTCGGTGGCGGGCCCCGAGGTGCCCAGCACGCCCGCGGTGAATCCGATCTCGTCATCGTAGGAATCGTCGGCCAGGCGCATTGCCTGCTTGTTGAACGGCGTGAAGCACACCGCCTGGGCCTCGCCATGCGCAACGCGTTCAAGCGCATGCCGGTAATTGGCCAGCGCATAGGCGCCGCCCGCTTTCGTCGCGACGCCCCGCTCGATCGTTGCCGGATCGAGATGCGCCAGATCGACAAACACGGCCTGGTCGCCCGGCGGAATCGCATCATGGTGTCCGATCACGACGAAGTCCGCGTTGACGCCGGCGATGCCCGCACCCGCGTCGAATACGCGCTTATCGCCGATCACCACCAGTCGCGCAACCTTGCGCACGTCGTCAAGCGCGGCCACCTTCGCCGTCAGTTCCGGGCTGACGCCCGCGGGGTCGCCCATCGCCATTGCGATCGTCGGTCGCGCGATTGTGGATGCGTTCAACGTGTTCTCCGTTTCAATGTCGGTCAGTTCGACAGCGCCCACGTGGGCAACCATGTCGTGATGCCGGGCACGTAGGTGATGATCAGCAGCGTCGCGACCAGCGGGACGTAGTACGGCATCATTTCCACCAGCACATCCTTCATCGTCACCTTGGCGATGTCGGCCACCAGGAACAACGCGAGCCCCATCGGCGGCGTGAGCAACCCGATCATCAGGTTGAACACCACCACCATGCCAAGATGCACCGGATCCACGCCGGCCATCACCAGCGGCTTGGCGATGATCGGCGCGATCACCAGGATGGCGGTGGTGCTGTCGAGGAACATGCCCACCACGATCAGCAGCAGGTTGACGATCAGCAGCAGCACGTAAGGATTGGTGGAGATCGACAGCATGATCCCCGTGAGCAACTGCGGCACCTGCTCTACCGACAGGATCCAACCGAAGAGCGCCGCCACCGCGACAATCAGCAGGATGCCGGCCGATGCGCGAATGGTTTCGAACGCCGCGTCGAGCAATCCCTTCACCGTCAGTTCGCGGTAGAAGACCGCGCTGATCAGGATCGCGTACGCCACGGTGACCGACGCGATTTCTGTCGGCGTGAAAAAGCCCAGCAGCATCCCGGCGATGAGGATCACCGGCGCGACGATCGCCGGAAACGCCGGCTTGAAATCGCGCCACAGTTCATTGAATTTCGGCCAGCGAGGCGCGCGCGGATAGCCACGGCGGACGGCCAGCCAGCCCGTCATCAGCATCAGCATGGCCACGCACAAGAGGCCAGGCAGGATACCGCCCAGCAGCAGCTGGATCACCGACACGCCGGTGACGGTGCCATAGATGATCAGCGGAATCGACGGCGGAAAGATCGGCCCGACGATGGCGGACGAACTGGTCACCGCCGCCGCAAAGGCCGGCTTGAAGCCTTTCTCGCGCATCGCGTCGATCTCGATGCGGCCGATGCCGCCGATGTCGGCCAGCGCGGAGCCTGACATCCCGGCAAAGATCAGGCTGCCAAAGATGTTGACCTGCGCCAACCCGCCGGGCATGCGGCCCACCGCGGTATCCGCGAACTGATAGATGTACTTGGAGATGCCGGCGCTGTTCATCAGGCTGCCGACGAACAGGAACACCGGCACCGCCACCAGCGGGAAGGAATCGAGCGCATACAACGTGCGCTGCGCGATCAGGTCGATCGGCAGGCCGTTGGCAAAGATGTACACGATGCACGGGATGCCGATCGCCAGCACGACCGGAAAACCAAGCACGAACAGCGCGACGAATGCGAGAACGACGAGAAAACCTTCCATGATTCGCTTCCCGTCAGGTAAGGACTGTCTGTTTATCTTCGGGACGGCGCCGTTTCCATGTATGCAAGAACATGGCCGCCGTTTCGATCACCAGCAACAACGAACCGACGACCAGCGGCCCCATGAACAGCCAGAACGGCATCTCCAGCGTGGCCGTCTGATTGTTGAGGTTGTTGGCAATGGTGATGACGCCCGCTGCCAGCAGCACGCCGAACATCGCGATACCCGAGAGCTCGATGCCCAGCTGCAGCAGCCACCGGGGACGCGGCGGGATCACCGCCTGCATCTCCTCCATCCGGATCTGCCCGCCCTGCTGCGTCACGTAGGAACCGCCGATGAACGTGAGCGTGATCAGGAAATAGCGCGCCAGCTCCTCCGCACCGGCCATCGGCACGTTGAAGATGCCGCGCATCACGATCTGCGCGAGCGGCGTGATGATGAGCGCCGCCAGCAGGGCCAGACACATCCAGCGCACCGCGGCGCGCATGCCGTTGAGCAGTTTCATCGTGACTCCAGTCGCGTCGAGATTCTGCCGGCAATTTCCAAGGGCTTCGACCGCGGAAATTGCGCAGCTGCCGTTGGCACGCGCA
This sequence comes from Betaproteobacteria bacterium, assembly GCA_031361405.1. Lineage (GTDB taxonomy): Bacteria > Pseudomonadota > Gammaproteobacteria > Burkholderiales > Casimicrobiaceae > VBCG01. The sequence continues at coordinate 1,095 of JANMCS010000086.1, read as the reverse complement.
TCAGCGCATCCGTCCTATTTGACCGCGCGAATCTGCTCGATGTAGCCGGTCCATTCCGGGAAGTCCTTGTTGACCTGGGTCAGCACCGCCTTCTGGAACGCCACGACGTCGAGACCGTCCTTCTCCTCGATGAACACCATGCCCTTGGCTTCGAGATCGGCGCGATACTTGGCGGCGGTCTGCTTGTCCCAGTCGAGCGTCTTGGCGCCCACTTCGGCCATCGTGTCCTCGATGATCTTGCGGTCGGCGGCCGGGATGGCCTGCCAGGCCTTCTCGTTGACGAAGACCGACAGCACCGATTGCATGTGGTTGGTCATCATCACGTACTTCTGCACCTCGTAGAGCTTCAGGTTGTAGATGTTGGGCAGCGGATTTTCCTGTCCCACCACCAGCCCCGTGGCCAGCGCAGTGGCCAGCTCGGACACTTCCACGGGTGTGGCCACCGCGCCCATGCCGGTCAGCATCGACGACCACAGCTTCACCGGCACGCCACGGTATTTCTTGCCCGCCATGTCCTTCGGCGTCAGCACTTTTTCCTTGGACGTCAATTCGCGCGTGCCCTGGAAGAAGCTGCCGATGATGCGCATGTTGCCCTTGTCGACCAGCTCCTGATTGATCTTGACGAGCGCCGGCGACGTGCGCGCGTCGGTGGCGCGCAGGCTGTGCGCGGCGTCGCGATAGACAAACGGCGTGTTGAACACCGCAGTGTCGGGCACGATCTTGCCCAGCGACGCGAAATCGTGATGGCCCATCGCGATGGCGCCCGACTTCACGCCATCGACCATTTCGCCGACGCCGCCCAGCTGCGAGTTGGGGAATACCTGGATCTCGATGCGCCCGTTGGTGCGCTCCTTGACGAGCTTGGCCACTTCATCGGCATAGAGTGTCTGCGGCGCGTTGGCCACGCCAACGTGGGCGTAACGCAACTTGATCTGCGCCTGCGCCAGCGTTGAAGCCAGCAGCGTTGCGGCAACAACGGCAGCGGAGATCGAAAGCACCTTGCGAATCCTGGTTTGCATTGCGTTTCCTCCGTCGGTTATCGAACATGTCTCGATGCAGCTTCCGTAGGCGAGGCTTCAGCCTCGCGTTCATGCG
>JANMCS010000067.1:0-7447 GCA_031361405.1 Betaproteobacteria bacterium | reverse complement strand
GGCGAACAGCTCAAACAGGCCAGCGCCACCATAGACAAAGACCAGCGGCCCGCGGTGTCGGTGCGCCTGGACGATGTGGCCGGCCGCGCGATGCGCAACATCACGCGCGACAACCTGGGCAAGCCCATGGCCATCGTGCTGTATGAAAAGGGCAAGGGCGAGGCGCTTTCGGTGGCCACCATCCAGGGTGAGTTCGGCACCGATTTCCAGATCACCGGCAACTTCACGCCGCAAGAAACCGCCGACCTGGCACTGCTGACGCGAGCCGGCGCGCTGGCCGCGCCGATGGAAATCGTCGAGGAGCGCACGATCGGCCCGTCGCTCGGTGCCGAGAACATCGACAAGGGCTTCAAGTCGGTGATGTACGGCTTCATCGTGCTGGCCATCTTCATGTGTGCCTATTACATGATGATGGGGTTGATCTCCACCATTGCGCTGATCGTCAACCTGATGCTGCTGGTGTCGCTGTTGTCGCTGCTGCAGGCCACGCTGACGCTGCCGGGCATCGCCGCCATCGCGCTGACGCTGGGCATGGCCATCGACGCCAACGTGCTGATCAACGAGCGGATCCGCGAAGAACTGCGCGGCGGCGCCACGCCGCACGCAGCGCTGCAGGCGGGCTATGAGCGCGCATGGGGCACCATTCTCGACTCCAACGTGACGACGCTGATTGCCGGCGTCGCGCTGTTCCTGTTCGGCTCCGGCCCGATCCGCGGCTTCGCAGTCGTCCACTGCCTCGGCATCATGACGTCGCTCTTCTCCGCAGTGTTCGTCTCGCGCGGACTCGTTGCCCTGCTCTACGGCAACCGCCGCAAGCTCGAACGCATCTCGATCGGCCAGGTATGGCGGCCCGCCGCGGGCGCCTCCACGGCGCCCACCAAGGCCTGATTGGCGCACCGCGCGCGCCGGACACCACCGCACCAGGACACCGTACATCATGGAATTCTTCCGCATCAAGCGCGACATCCCGTTCATGCGGCACGCGCTCACGTTCAACGTGATCTCGCTCGTGACCTTTCTGCTGGCCGTGTTCTTCCTGGCCACCCGCGGCTTGAACCTCGGCGTCGATTTCCGCGGCGGCACGGTGATCGAAGTGTCATTCAGCCACGCCGTCGATTTCAACCGGTTGCGCGCGTCGATCGACAAGCTCGACCTGGGCGAATACTCGGCGCAGGCCTTCGGCACGTCCGACACGGCACTGATCAGGATGCCGCTGAAGGAAGGCACGTCCAGCGCGGCACTTTCCGAACGCGTGATGACGGTATTGAAAGCGGACGACCCGTCGGCCCGCCAGCAACGCGTGGAGTTCGTCGGCCCGCAGGTGGGCAAGGAGCTCTATGAAAACGGCGCGCTGGCGCTGCTCCTGGTTTCGTTCGGCATCGTCGGTTACTTGGCGCTGCGCTTCGAGTGGCGTTTCGCAGTGGCGGCGATCATCGCCAACCTCCACGATGTCATCATCATCCTGGGCTTCTTCGCGGTGTTCCAGTGGGAGTTCGGCTTGCCGGTGCTGGCCGCGGTACTGGCGGTGCTCGGCTATTCCGTCAATGAATCGGTCGTCATCGCCGACCGGATCCGCGAGAATTTCCGCAAGATGCGCAAGGCCACGGTCACGCACGTGATCGACAACGCGATCACCAGCACCATCTCGCGCACGATGATCACGCACGGCTGTACGCTGCTGATGGTGCTGTCGATCCTGTTCTTCGGTGGCGAGACGCTGCACTACTTCGCGCTCGCGCTCACCATCGGCATCCTGTTCGGCATCTATTCGTCGGTGCTGGTGATGGCACCGCTGGTGATGTGGATGGGCGTGTCGCGCGAGGACCTGGTCAAGCCGGACCGAAAGAACGCCGGCCCTGCCGGCGAAAGGATCCTGCCGTGAACGGGGCGGCAACGCGTCGACGCTGACCGACCGTGTTCACGACGCTGCTCTACTCGATCCTGTCGCTGGATCAGACGCTGGCGCTGATCGCCAGCCAGTACGGGCCCTGGCTCTACGCGTTGCTGTTCGTGATCATCTTCGCGGAGACGGGCCTCGTCGTATTCCCGTTCCTGCCCGGCGACTCGTTGCTCTTCATCGCGGGCACCGTCGTGGCGTCGGCCGGGCTCAACGTACACGTGCTGGTGGCGTTGCTGATCGTCGCCGCCATCCTCGGGGATTCGTTGAATTATTCGATCGGACGCTTCATCGGGCCCAAGGTCTTCGACCGGCCCGATTCGCGCTGGATCAAGCAGGACTACCTGCGGCGCACGCAGGCCTTCTACGACAAGTATGGCGCGGTGACCATCATCATCGGCCGCTTCGTCCCGATCATCCGCACGTTCGCGCCATTTCTCGCCGGCGTGGCCGCGATGCGCTATCGCCGCTTCCTCGCCTACAACGCCATCGGCGGCGTGCTGTGGATCGGCGCGCTGGTCTACGCCGGCTACATCTTCGGCAACATCCCGTGGGTCAAGCAGAACCTGACGCTGATCGTGGTCGGCATCGTGGCCATTTCACTGGCGCCGGCCATCGCCACGTTTGTCAGTGAGTGGCGCGCGCGGCGGGAGCGGTAAACCCCGGCACCGGATTCAGACGCGCGCAGCCAACGCGGCCGCGAGGCCGACATAGTTGGCCGGCGTCAACGCCTTGAGCGATGCCTTGGCATCGTCGGGCAACGCCAGATCATCGATGAAGGCATGCAGCGAGTCCCGGGTGATGCCCGACTTGCCGCGCGTGAGCGCCTTCAATTGTTCGTAGGGATTGGCGATGCCGTGCAGACGCATGACGGTCTGGATCGGCTCGGCGAGCACCTCCCAGTTGGCATCGAGATCCGCGGCCATGCGCGAGGCGTCGATCTCGAGCTTCCCCAGTCCCTGCCGCAGCGACACCCAGCCCAGCAACGAATAGCCGAGCGCGGCACCCATGTTGCGCAGGACCGTGGAATCGGTGAGGTCGCGCTGCCAGCGCGACACCGGCAGCTTTTCGGCGAGGTGCCGCAGCATCGCGTTGGCCAAGCCGAGATTGCCTTCCGAATTCTCGAAGTCGATCGGGTTGACCTTGTGCGGCATCGTCGACGAGCCGACTTCGCCTTCCTTGACGCGCTGCCTGAAGTAGCCGAGTGATACGTAGCCCCAGACATCGCGGTCGAGTCCCAGCAGGATCGTGTTGGCGCGCGCGATGCCGTCGAAGAGCTCAGCCATGTAATCGTGCGGCTCGATCTGCGTGGTGTACGGATTGAATTCGAGGCCCAGCCCGTTGACCACGCGGGCCGCCAAAAGCTCCCAGTTCACGCCGGGACAGGCGACGACATGCGCGTTGTAGTTGCCGACCGCGCCGTTGATCTTGCCCTTGATGGGCACGTGCTCCAGCGCGGCGATCTGGCGCTCGACCCGGGCGTAGAAATTGGCCATCTCCTTGCCCAGCGTGGTTGGCGTCGCGGCTTGTCCATGCGTGCGCGACAACATCGGGACCGCGGCATGCAGGTGCGCAAGCTGGCGGAGGTCGGCCGCGACGGCGCGCAGGCACGGCAGCAGGATGTCCTTGCGCGCGACCGCGAGTGCCAGGCCGTGCGCCAGGTTGTTGATGTCTTCGGACGTGCAGGCGAAATGGATGAACTCGGTGGCGGCCGCGACGTCGGGCACGTGCGCAAGGCGCTCCTTCAGCCATTACTCGACTGCATTGACGTCTTGATTGGTCTTCGCCTCGATGGCCTTGACGCGCGCGCCGTCAGCAACGCCAAAGGTGGCGACAACCGCCTCGATTTCGCTGCGCGCAACGGCCGAAAACGGGGCAATGCCGGTGATGGCGGGTTCGTCGGCGAGCGCGCACAGCCACGCCAGCTCAACATGGATCCGGTGGCGGATGAGACCATATTCGGAAAAATGTTCACGCAGTGCCGCGACCTTGCCGGCGTAGCGACCGTCGAGCGGCGACAGCGCGACCAGGGCGGCGGCGGCGGCGGCGGAATCGGTGCGATCGAAGGAGCCTGCCATGATCAGGAAATGTTAGCACGCGGCCCCGGCGCGCCGCCGGGAGGCCCAGCCTGCGCGATGTTATAATTGTGCCTCGCTGATCCCGGCGCGCCCGCTGTATTTTCCCGTGCTGCAATTAATCGCGTCGCCCACCAGCCCTTCGCCCGCAAGGTTGCCGTCGTGCGGGAATCGCGGCGCCTGGTACGCCAGCAAAGCAAGGACGCCGCTGCGCGCGAACGCTGCAAGGTACTCGCGGGGGTTGCCGAAATGGCGCGCGAGCTGGGCGACAAGGCGTGGTGCAACGGTGAAGGCTTTTCGCTGGCCGACATCGCGGTCGGCTGCGCGCTGGGGTACCTCGAGCTGCGCCTCCCCGACGTCGCATGGCGCGCCAAGCATCCCGGCCTCGCCCGTCTCGCGGAGAAGCTCGCCAAGCGCGCCTCATTCCTCGATTCGATTCCGCCGGCTGGCTGATCGCGCGCGACGCTCGATTCTTTTCGATCTTCAACACGGATGTCGTCATCAACCGCGCGGCCGGCACCATCCACGCCCGCATGCAAGGAGCACTCGCAATGAAAAGCAGCAGCAGGGGATTGTTGATTGCGCTGGTTGCCGCCATCACGCTGGCCGCGTGCGGCAGCGGCGCGTATCAGCGGGGCATTTTCCAGGGCTACGTGGTCGATGCGTCCGAGGACCAGATCGCCAGCAAGGTAGGCAAGCCGGACGAGGTTGACGCGAAGGACCCGAATGCGGTGCGTTGGGTCTACCTCAAGAAGACCTTCGATCCCGACAACATGAACAAGACCGACGACCGTACGGTCATCGTGCTGAAGAAAGATGCCAAGTCCGGCAAGCTCGTCGGTGTCGAGGTGCAGTTCCAGTAGCACGCGCGGCGCGCACCGCGAAGCAAAAGGCCCGCATCGCTGCGGGCCTTTTGTCATTGCTCAATCGCGGCCGAATTGCGGTCAGGTCTCGACGGTGTTCATCGTGTCGCCCGTGAGGTTCGGGTAGCGCACGTGCTCCACCAGTTCCTGCGTCTCGCGATCCGGGGCCGGCGTCAGCAGACTGACGACGATGATCACCAGGAATCCGACCGGTACGCCGAAGAGTCCCGCCGAGATCGGCTGGATGTCCCACCAGATGTTGTCGGCGATCGGGCTGGTAACGCTGAAGACGCTGCGCAACCAGGGCTGGGTCATGATCATGTAGTAGAACGTGACACACAGCCCGGACAGCATGCCCAGCGTGGCGCCCCATTTGTTCGCGCGTTTCCAGAAGATGCCCAGCACCAGCGCCGGGAAGAACGACGCCGCGGCCAGCGAGAACGCCGCCGACACCAGGAACAGGATGTCCGCAGGTTTCTGCGCCGCCACGTAGGCCGCCACCAACGCCACGCCAAGCAGCAGGATCTTGGAAATGGTCACCCGCCGGGCGGTCGATGCATTCGGATCGAGCATCTTGTAGTAGAAGTCGTGCGACAGCGCGTTGGCAATGGTCAGCAGCAGGCCATCTGCGGTGGAGAGCGCCGCGGCAAGACCACCGGCAGCCACCAGCCCGGATACGACATACGGCAGCCCGGCAATTTCCGGCGTGGCCAGCACGATGATGTCGCCGCCGATCGATATCTCCGCCAACTGGACGATGCCGTCCTTGTTGATGTCGATGATCGACAGGAGGCTCGGGTCGACCTTCTGCCACGACGCCACCCACTGCGGCAACTTGGCAAACTCCGACCCCACCAGGAACGAGTACACGTCGAACTTGGCAAGCACGGCCAGCGCGGGTGCGGTGAAGTACAGCAGAAAGATGAAGAATAGCGACCAGAACACCGACTCGCGCGCCTGTCGTACCGACGGCGTGGTGTAGTACCGCATCAGGATGTGCGGCAACGCGGCCGTGCCCACCATCAGGCAGAACACCAGTGCCAGGAAATTGCGGCGCGAGATGTCGCGGGCCTTTTCATCCTTGCCGGGGAACGCTTCCGCGTGCCGGATCGGCGGACCCGCGCGTGCGGCGAGGGCCGACTCCTTGGTCCAGAAAGCCTTGGCGGCCGCTTCGTCCTTGGGATACGCTGCCAGCGCCTTCTTGGCCGCTTCGACCACGTCACCCGGCGCGTTGTCGGCTTCGGCTTTCGCCACGGCAGCCGTCAACGCTTCCTTGCCGGCAACGTAGGCCTTGGGCACATCAGCGAGATTGGCCTTGCCGGCGTCGGCGCGATCCTTGAAGATGCCCCGGACCTGCAATTCCTTCGGGTCCTTCAGCAGCAACGCCTCCTTCGCGGTGACCTTCTCGAGCACCTTGCCGTAAACAAGTTGCGGCACCGGCACGCCGGTGGTCTTCACCGACAGCCAGATCACCGGAATCAGGTAGGCAACGATCAGGATGATGTACTGCGCCACCTGCGTCCACGTGACCGCGCGCATGCCGCCCAGGAACGAGCAGACGAGAATGCCGCCCAGGCCCAGGAAGACGCCCAGCTCGAACGTGACACCCGTAAGGCGCGTGGTGATGAGACCCACGCCGTAGATCTGCGCCACCACATAGGTGAACGAGCAGAGGATGGCGGCGACGATGCCGATGAAGCGCGGGATGTTGCCACCGTAGCGCGCGCCGAGGAAGTCGGGGATCGTGAACTGGCCGAACTTGCGCAGGTACGGCGCCAGGAACAGCGCCACCAGCACGTAGCCACCCGTCCAGCCGAGGATGAACGCCAGCCCGTTGAAGCCCAGCAGATACAGCGAGCCTGCCATGCCGATGAACGATGCCGCGGACATCCAGTCGGCGCCGGTGGCCATGCCGTTGAAGAAGGCCGGTACGCGCCGACCCGCAACGTAGTACTCGGCCGCGTCGGACGTCCGGGCCATCACGCCGATGCCGGCGTACAGCCCGACGGTGGCGAGCAGGAAGATATAGCCGATCCAGTTTCTGGGCAGGCCCATCTGTTCCGCGATGGCCAGGCCGACGAGGAACACGAGGAAACCACCTGTGTACCACGAATAGATTCTTTTCAGCTGCGCGAAAAATCCGCTTTGGGTGCTGGCGCTGAATACGCCACCCCCGGTACCCGTGCCTGGCGCAGCCATCAGTCTTCCTCCCCTTCGGCGACGCCGTACTCGACGTCAAGATTGTTCATGTAGCGCGCGTAGAACCAGATGATAACCACGTAGATGATCAACGATCCCTGGGCGCCCATGTAGAACGCGAGTGGCCAACCGAAGAAATTGAACTCGTTGAGTTCGCGGGCGTAGAAACCCATCACGAACGTCACGATGAACCAGATGAATAGCAGGATGCCGGTAATGCGGAGATTTCGTTGCCAGTATTCGAGCTGTGTCTGGGTCAACTGCATGGGTACTTTCCTCCCGGTTGACGACGGCGGGCGCCGCATTCCCCAACAAACAACCGGCGCGGCACTCTTGAGGCGCCTTGTCCGGAAACGGGCCGCGACAAGCCGCGACCCGCAAAGTTCGCACGGAGTATAAACAGCTTTAATCCA
>JANMCS010000059.1:0-2928 GCA_031361405.1 Betaproteobacteria bacterium | reverse complement strand
GTTCTCCACCAGCACGTCGCACTTCCTGACGAGCGCCTCGAGGACTTCCTTGCCCTTGGGATTCTTGGCGTCGACGGTCACCGAGCGCTTGTTGTGGTTCAGCATCGTGAAGTAGAGGCTGTCCACGCCCGGGATGTCGCGCAGCTGCCCGCGCGTGATGTCGCCTTCGCCCGCGCGCTCGACCTTGATCACGTCGGCGCCGAACCAGGCGAGAAGCTGCGTGCACGTCGGACCCGACTGCACATGCGTGAAGTCCAGGATGCGGACACCGTCCAATGCCTTGCCCATTACGTTCCCCTATGCGATGCCAAGATTGAGATAGCGCTGCGTCGACGACGAAAGTGGATTACGGCTTTTTCCTGGCGGTCGGATTGAGGCTCGTGATGCGGCCGCTTTCCGTGCCGCCGCCCTCGTCGATGACCGCATTGATCAGCGTGGGCCGGCGTGAGCGGATCGCTTCAATCATCGCGGCACGCAATTCGTCCGGCGTCTTCACATGCGCACCGACGCCGCCCCACGCCTCCATCATCTTGTCGTAGCGGGCGTCCTTGACGAACACCAGCGGCGACGGATCGGAGCCGCCCGTGGGATTCTTCTCGTCGCCGCGGTACACGCCGTTATTGTTCATGATCACGATGCATACCGGCAGGTTGTACCGGCAGAACGTCTCGGTCTCCATGCCGGAGAAACCGAAGGCACTGTCGCCCTCCACGGCGATCACCTGCTCGCCGGTCACGACGGCGGCGGCCACGGAATAACCCATGCCCACACCCATGATGCCCCACGTGCCCACGTCGATGCGCTTGCGCGGTTTGTACATGTCCACAATGCTGCGGGTGAAGTCGAGCGCGTTCGCGCCCTCGTTCACCAGCACGGCATCGGGATTGGCCTTGACGATGTCGCGCACCACGTTGAGTGCGCTCTGGTAGCTCATCGGCGACGGATTCTTCGCCAGCGTCTCGGCCATCTTCGCGACGTTCTTGGTCTTGCGCTCGTCGATGGCGGCCAGCCACTCGGCGGGCGGCTTCTGCCAATTCGATCCCATCGCGCCGAGCATGGCCCCCACGCATGAACCGATGTCCCCGACCACCGGCGCATCGATGCGCACGTTGCTGTCCGCTTCCTGCGGCGAGATGTCGATCTGGACGAACTTCTGGCCGCCCCATGACTTGGAGGTGGCGCCGCCCCACGTCTTGCCCTTGCCCTGCGACAACAGCCAGTTGAGGCGCGCTCCGATCATCAACACCACATCGGCCTCGGGCAGCACATACGAACGCGCCGCCGATGCGGACTGCTCGTGCGTGTCCGGCAGCAAACCCTTGGCCATCGACATCGGCAGGTTCGGCATGCCGGTCTTCTCGACCAGCGCACGAATGTCGGCATCGGCCTGCGCGTACGCCGCGCCCTTGCCGAGGATGATGAGCGGCTTCTTCGCACTCTTGAGGAGATCGAGGGCGCGCTGCACGGCATCCGCCGCGGGAATCTGGCGCGGTGCGGCATCCACGACCTTGATCAGCGAGTTCATGCCGGCGACGTGTTCCATCGCCTGCGGGAACAGCTTCGCCGGCAGGTCGAGGTACACGCCACCAGGACGTCCCGACACGGCGGCGCGGATCGCCCGGGCCACGCCGACGCCGATGTCTTCGGCATGCAGCACGCGGAATGCGGCCTTGCACAGCGGCTTGGCAATCGCCAGCTGGTCCATTTCCTCGTAGTCGCCCTGCTGCAGGTCGACGATCTCGCGTTCGGACGAGCCGCTGATCAGGATCATCGGGAAGCAGTTGACGGTGGCGTGCGTGAGCGCGGTGACGCCATTCAGGAATCCGGGCGCGGACACGGTCAGGCAGATGCCGGGTTTTTGCGTGAGGAAGCCGGCAATCGAGGCAGCATAGCCCGCGTTCTGCTCATGCCGGAACGCGATCACGCGCAGGCCTTCCTTCTGCATCCGGCGCGTGAGGTCGGTGATCGGAATGCCGGGCAACCCGAAGATCGTATCGATGCCATTCAGCTTGAGGGCCTCGATGACAAGCTGGAAGCCGTCGATTTCCGGGACCGGGGCGGCGCTGGCGGCGCCACTTCCAACCTTCTGCGCGTTGTCGGCGGTCGCGCCGGACTTGGCAGCGGTTACGGTGGACATGGTGTGCTCCTGAAAATTATTGAACGGATCAATCTGCGTCAATGCTTGCTGCCGGTGAACCGCCGGGTGCCGAACTCCATCACCCGCAGCTGGTTGTCGACGGAGTGCACCCCCGGGACTGCGGCGACGATCTCGGCCGTGCGCGCGCGTTCCTCGGGCTTCATCACCATGCCGCGAAGCGTCACCGCGCCACCGTCGATGTCCGCCGCCACACTGACCTCGGCGGTATCGTCGTTGGCCATCAGCGCGGCACGGATGCGCGCCTGCAGCGCCAGGTTGCGCAAGGCCACCGCGCTGGCCGGCGTAGGCTGGAACTCTGGCCGTCGCGACAATGCGATCACCTGCTCGATGCAGCTCTCCACCGACACGCGACCGGTATTCAACACGAGGTCGTAGAGCAGCGGGTCGCCCAGCGTCACGCCGAACATCTGCTGCGTGCGCGCGACATGCGCGGCTTCCGAACGCTCGATTTCTTCCCGCGCCATCGCCGCGTCGTCGGAATCGAGCCGCTCCATCAGCCACTGCACGCGATTGGCCATCGGTGCGCACACGCGCACCAGCGGAATATGCGACACGCCCTTCAGAATGCTGGTGGCGCCCCAGCCTCGAATGACGATGTTGCCTTCCTGCGCGAGCGTGAGGATTTCTTCCGCGGCGTAGACGGCGAATACGTCCGGATCGACACCACGCTTTTCCAGCCAGCCGGCCTGGCCTTCGCGCACCCGCCGGATGAGGCTGCGCTTGACCTGCATGCGCTCGGCCACGGTGTCGCCCACTTCATGCTGGACCAC
>JANMCS010000210.1:0-1104 GCA_031361405.1 Betaproteobacteria bacterium | reverse complement strand
TCCTCGATGACCTGCATCAGGTCCATGTCGGCGGCGCCGATCATGCCCTCGCCCACCATCCGGTCGCGCATCCAGTCGAGCAGTCCACGCCAGTAGTTGCCACCGACCAGGATGATCGGGATGCGGCGGCTCTTGCCGGTCTGCACCAGCGTCAGCACCTCGGACAATTCGTCCAGCGTGCCGAATCCACCGGGCAGGATGACGTAGGCCGACGCGAAGCGGACGAACATCATCTTGCGCGCAAAGAAGTACTTGAAATTGACCGAGACATCCTGGAATTCGCCGCTGCTGCTCTCGAATGGCAAGCTGATGTTGAGCCCGATGGCCGGCGAATTGCCTGCATGCGCGCCCTTGTTGGCCGCCTGCATCAAGCCGGGACCGCCGCCCGAGATCACCGAGAAGCCGGCGTCGGACAGCCGCCGCGCGATGTCCTTGGTGGTTTCGTAATATGGGTGGCCTTCCTTGATGCGCGCGCTGCCGAAGATGCTGACGGCGGGGCGGATTCCGCGCAGGCGCTCGGTGGCGATGGCGAACTCTGCCATAATCCCCATGACCCGCCACGCTTCCTGGCCATTGGTCGTGTTGAGTGCGTGTGGATCGATGAGTTCCGGAATCTTGTGGGTCTGACGCATGCCTGTACTCGTGCTGGTGGACGGGTCTTCGTACCTGTACCGCGCCTATCACGCGCTGCCTGATCTGCGCACCTCCAAAGGTGAGCCGACCGGCGCGCTGCGCGGGGTGCTGTCGATGTTGCGCCGATTGGTCGAGGACGGCAAGCCGGACTACTTCGCCGTCGTCTTCGACGCGCCCGGCAAGACCTTTCGCGACGACTGGTACCCGCAATACAAAGCCAACCGGGCAGCGATGCCCGAGGATTTGGTGCGCCAGATCGCGCCGCTGCACGATCTCGTTCGTGCGCAGGGCTGGCCACTGCTGATGGTCGAAGGCGTGGAAGCCGACGACGTGATCGGCACGCTTGCGCGCGGTGCGGCGCGGGCCGGCATCGACACCATGATTTCATCCGGCGACAAGGACCTGACGCAACTCGTGACGCCGCAGATCACGATGGTCAACACGATGAGCAACGAGACGTTTGACGAAGCC
>JANMCS010000009.1:0-6665 GCA_031361405.1 Betaproteobacteria bacterium | reverse complement strand
CGCCACACCATCGGCGTATCGGCGTCGATCATGAAGCCGATCGACATTGCCTGCACGCCAAAGGCCTCCATCGGCTCCAGCGTCTTGCCGTCGGCCGAATCGGGGCGCCCCGCAATGCCCAGCATCATCGGCTGCGATGGGCCATAGATGTCCGCATCAAGCACGCCCACCGTGGCGCCTTCCGCCGCCAGCGCCAGCGCGAGGTTCACCGCCGTGGTGGACTTGCCCACGCCGCCCTTGCCGCTGGCCACCGCGACGATGTTCTTGACGCCCGGGACAAGCTTGACGCCGCGCTGCACCGCGTGCGACACGATGTGGGTGGTCATCGTCACGTTGACGCGCCCGGCGCCCGGCAGGGCCGCCACGGCATCGCGCACCAGTTTTTTCAGCAACTCGTGTTGGCTCTTCGCGGGATAACCCAGCGCCATGTCGATGCCCACTTCGCCGGCACCGATCGTGATCTTCCGGACGGCCTTGCCGGCGACGAAATCCCGACCCGTGTTCGGATCGATGACGTTCTTCAAACAGGCCGTGACTTCCGCTTCCGACAACGCCATTTCCAATGCTCCGCAAGGGCCGCGGCACCGCGACCTCAATCGCAAATCTTAGCCGATTTCACCCCTCCCGCCGGATTCATCCGGTGTTGTTGCTAGAATCGACCGTTAACCCTTTACTGTACAAGGTATTGCAATGCCGCCCGCTGCCGCCCTGCACGCCCGCAAGCTCTTCGTCACCACGGCGCTTCCCTACGCCAACGGGCCGTTTCACATCGGGCACATGATGGAGTACATCCAGGCCGACATCTGGGTGCGGTTCCAGCGGCTGCAGGGCCACGAAGTGCATTTCGTGTGCGCCGACGACGCGCATGGCGCGCCGATCATGCTGAAGGCCGAGAGCGAAGGCATCACGCCCGAAGAGCTCATCAACCGCGTCAGTGTCTCGCACGTCGAGGACTGGAAGCGCTATCACATCAGCTTCGACACCACGCACTCGACGCATTCGCCGGAAAATGTGGCGCTGTCCAGTTCCATTTATCGCAAGCTGCGCGATCATCATCCATCGCTGATCGCCACGAAATCCATCGAGCAGTTCTACGATCCGGTCCGGGGCATGTTCCTGGCCGACCGCTACATCAAGGGCACGTGTCCCAAGTGCGGCGCGCAGGACCAGTTCGGCGGCGACGGCTGCGAGCGCTGCGGCACCACCAACGCGCCCACCGACCTGATCGATCCCAAGTCGGTGATCACCGGCGCCACGCCCGAAATGCGCGCGTCGGAGCATCTCTTCTTTCGCCTGTCCGATCCGCGGGTCATCGCGTTCCTCGAACGCTGGACCCGGGAGACGCCGCTGCAACCCGAGGTCTTCAATAAGATCCAGGAGTGGCTGGGCAGCAACGGAACTGAGGGCGGCAAGGCACTCAACGACTGGGATATCTCCCGCGACGCGCCCTATTTCGGCATCGAGATTCCCGAGGCCCCCGGCAAGTATTTCTACGTGTGGCTGGACGCACCCATCGGCTACCTCGCGGCGCTCAAGAAACATTTCGACTCCGGCGAAGCACGACGCAGGTACCCGAACGAGACACGCACCTTCGAGGCCTTCATCGCCGACGACAACGTCGAGCAGTATCACTTCATCGGCAAGGACATCGTCTACTTCCACACGCTGTTCTGGCCCGCGATGCTGCGTTTTGCCGAGCGCAAGACACCCACCAACGTCTTCGTGCACGGCTTCATCACGTTCAACAGCGAGAAAATGTCCAAGTCGCGCGGCACCGGCATCAGCCCGCAGCGCTACATCGAGCTGGGCTTCAACCCGGAATGGCTGCGCTATTACATCGCAGCCAAGCTGAATGACCGCGTCGAGGACCTGGACTTCAATCCGGACGACTTCGTCGCGCGCGTCAACAGCGACCTGATTGGCAAGTATGTGAACATCGCCAGCCGCGCTGCAGGGTTCATCACCAAGCATTTCGATGGCACACTCGTTTTCGACGCCGTGGCGGCCGAACACCTGCGGCAGGACGCGATGGCCAGTCAGCTGCTGGCGGCGGAAGGCTACAACGGACGACGCTTCGGCCAGGTCGTGCGCGACGCCATGGCGATCGCGGATCGCATCAACGAGGCCTTCGACCAAGCCAAGCCGTGGGCGCTCGCCAAGGATCCGGCTCGCCGGGCCGAACTGCAGGACGTCTGCTCGCGTGCGTTGCACGGCTTCAAGCTGCTTACCGTGCTGCTGTCGCCCATCCTGCCCGCGACCGCCGCCACCGTCGCGCGCGATTTCTTCGGCCTCGACCGCGATTTCACCTGGAGCGACGGCGCCGTGCTGCCTACCCGCGTAGGTGCATACGCGCACCTGCTCTCACGAATCGACCCCACGCTCGTCGATACGTTGCTGGAACCGCCGAAGCCGGCCGCGGAACCAGTGAAGGCGCCTGCGCCGGCCGCCAAGGTGGCTGCGCCCGCGGCCGAATTCGGTACCATCACCATCGACGACTTCACCCGGATCGACCTGCGCATCGCGCGCATCGTCAACGCCGAGCATGTCGAAGGCGCGGACAAATTGCTGAAGCTGACGCTCGACGCCGGTGAAGGTCGCCATCGCACCGTATTCGCGGGCATCAAGTCTGCCTACGATCCCGCCGCGTTGATCGGGCGCCTGACGCCGATGGTGGCCAATCTCGCGCCGCGCAAGATGAAGTTCGGATTGTCCGAAGGCATGGTGTTGGCCGCGTCCGGCGAAGGTCCCGGCATCTTCCTGTTGAGTCCCGACAGCGGCGCGCAGCCGGGCATGCGCGTGAAATGAGCGTCCGTTGCGCGTGGTCAATGACGGCCCCGGCATGAACGCCAACGCGCGCGACACCGCCGGAACCTGATGGCTGCCCTGCCCGACCTCGACTCGCTGACCTCGGCATTCCGGTTTCGCCCGAAGCTCGTCGATTGCCTGAAGGCAGGCTATACCCGTGCCGATTTCCGCGGCGACCTCGCGGCCGGCATCACCGTGGGCATTGTCGCGCTGCCGCTGGCGATGGCCTTCGCGATTGCCTCCGGCGTGCCGCCGCAGGCCGGCATCTTCACCGCGATCATTGCCGGTTTCCTGATCTCGCTCCTCGGCGGCTCCCGCGTGCAGATCGGCGGACCCACCGGCGCGTTCATCGTCATCGTCTACGCGATCGTCGTCCAGTATGGCGTGGCCAACCTCATCGTCTGCACCATCGCCGCCGGGGTGCTGCTGCTGGCCATGGGCATTCTGCGCATGGGTGGCCTGATCCGGTTCATCCCCGTCTCGATCGTGATCGGTTTCACCAACGGCATCGCGGTCCTGATCCTGTTGTCGCAGCTGAAGGACTTCCTCGGCCTGGACATCGCAATGCCGGAGGAATTTTTCACGCGGATACGCACCGTCGCGGCCAACATCCACCACATCGACCCGGCCACGATGGTCATGTCCTCGCTATGCCTTTTCGTGCTGTGGTTCTGGCCGAAATCGATCACGACCACCGGCCAGGCTTTGGAGAAGGAGGACCACGCCGGCGCCGAGGTGCCAGGCGGCGGCGACGGGCATGTGCCGATGCGCGACCGCGCGTTCCTCAACACTACCCGGCGCGGTCGCGCGGTCATGTCGCGCCTGCCTGGGCCGATCATCATCCTGATTGCGGCCGCGGTGATGGTGGCCCTGCTCAAGCTCGACATCGAAACCATCGGTACCCGCTTCGGCGGCATTCCACAAAGCCTGCCTGCCTTTGCGTGGCCGGACATCTCGCTCGAGACATTGCGCAAGCTGCTGGCACCCACCATCACGATTGCGCTGCTGGGTGCCATCGAGTCGCTGCTGTCGGCGCGCGTGGCCGACGTGCAGATCGACGACCGGCACGACTCCAACCAGGAGCTGATGGCGCAAGGCATCGCCAATATCGTCGCACCGTTCTTCGGCGGCATTCCCGCCACCGGCGCCATCGCCCGCACCGCCACCAACGTCCGCGCCGGCGGTCGCACGCCCATCGCCGGCATCATCCACGCAATCACGCTGCTGCTGATCGTGCTCGTCGCCGCGCCGCTCGCCAAATACATCCCGCTGGCGGCGCTCTCCGCCGTGCTGATCATGGTGGCGCTCAACATGGGGGACTGGCACGCGTTCCGCGACCTGGCACGGTATTCGATCCCCTATCGCACCGTACTGCTGGCGACGTTCTTCATCACCGTGGTCTTCGATTTGACGCTTGCCGTGGAGATCGGATTGGTACTCGCCAGTCTCTTCTTCATCTACCGGATGTCCGCGCTCACGCAGGTCGAGCCGATCCGTCTCGATGGCGTCCCACCCGGGATCGCGGCATTCAAGGTGTTCGGCGCGTTGTTCTTCGGCTCGGTGGGCCGACTCGAGCCGTTGCTGGACCCGGTGCGCACGCCCGCCACCATCATCATTCTTGAAATGCACCAGATGGTGAGCATCGACAACACGGGACTCGAAACGCTGGAATCGTTGCAGCGTTCGCTGGCGAAGCGCGGCGGCCAATTGATCCTGTGCGGACTCAACCGCAACCCGGCCTCCCAGGTCGCGCGCAGCGGCTTCGCCGCGACGCTGGGCGAGGCCAACGTCGTTCCGCACCTCGCACGCGCATTATTCCGTGCGCACCAACTGGTGCGCGCAACGGAACCGGCGGACACGGCCGAGCCGCCAGCGTATTGAGCGCCGCGACTCGACATTGCGATACCACGAAATCCGTGGAGGCGAGACTACAGCCTCGCACGCAATGCGAAGTCGCTGCGATTCCTCCGTAGGCGAGGCTTCAGCCTCGCGCAGCGTCCCGCGAGGCTGAAGCCTCCCCTACGGAGTGGTCACGCCGTTAGCCCAGCAAGTCGCCCGACACCTTGCGGCTGCGCGCACCGCGCGGCGCCACCGGCGCAGGCGTGCCGCGTCGCTTCACTTCCGCCTCGAGTACCGGCCTCAGGTAGCGCCCGGTGTAGCTTGCCGCGGTTGCCGCGATGGCTTCCGGCGGCCCTTCGGCAACGATCATTCCACCGCCACCACCGCCTTCCGGACCCAGGTCGATGATCCAGTCGGCCGTCTTGATCACATCGAGGTTATGCTCGATCACGACCACGGTGTTGCCGTGGTCACGCAGCCGGTGCAGCACGGTGAGCAGCAGTTCGATGTCGTGGAAATGCAGGCCGGTGGTGGGCTCGTCCAGGATGTAGAGCGTGCGCCCGGTGTCGCGCTTCGACAGCTCGAGCGCCAGCTTCACCCGCTGCGCCTCGCCGCCCGACAGCGTAGTGGCGGATTGGCCCAGCGTGATGTAACCGAGACCCACATCCAGCAAGGTGGCGAGCTTGCGCGCCACTGCCGGCACCGGTTCGAAAAAGGTGTGCGCCTGCTCCACCGTCATCGCCAGCACTTCGTGGATGTTGCGGTCCTTGTAGCGCACCTCGAGCGTCTCGCGGTTGTAGCGCTGGCCGTGACAGACATCGCACGGCACGTACACGTCCGGCAGGAAGTGCATCTCCACCTTGATGAGGCCGTCGCCCTGGCACGCCTCGCAGCGACCGCCCTTCACGTTGAAGGAAAAACGTCCGGGGCCGTAGCCGCGTTCGCGCGCTTCCTTCACCTGCGCAAAGAGTTCGCGGATCGGCGTGAACAATCCCGTATACGTCGCGGGGTTGGACCGCGGCGTGCGGCCGATGGGGCTCTGGTCGACGCTGATCACCTTGTCGAAGTGATCGAGGCCCGCGATGTCGCCGTGCGCGGCCGGTTCCTCCGAACTGTCGTACAAGTGACGCGCCACGGCGTGGTACAGCGTGTCGTTGATCAGCGTGGACTTGCCGGAGCCGGAGAAACCGGTGACGCATACGAAGAGACCCACCGGCAGGCGCAGCGTCACCCCCTGCAGGTTGTTGCCGGTGGCATTGGCGATGGTCAACGCCCGCGTCGGATCGGCACGATGCCGCCGCGCCGGAATCGGGATCGAGCGGTGCCCCGCGAGATACTGGCCGGTGAGTGAATGCGGGGCGCGCCGTACTTCCTCGGGCGTGCCTTGCGCCACGACCTGCCCACCGTGCTCACCGGCGCCGGGACCCATGTCGACCACGTAGTCGGCGGCGTTGATCGCATCCTCGTCATGCTCGACGACGATCACGCTGTTGCCGAGATCGCGCAGATGCTTCAGCGTGTCCAGCAGGCGGTCGTTGTCGCGCTGGTGCAAGCCGATGGAAGGCTCGTCCAGCACGTACATCACGCCCGTCAGCCCCGAGCCGATTTGCGACGCCAGCCGGATACGCTGCGCTTCGCCGCCCGACAACGTTTCCGCCGAGCGGTCGAGCGACAGGTAGTCGAGGCCCACGTTGTTGAGGAACTGCAGGCGGCTGCGAATTTCCTTGACGATGCGGTCGGCGATGGCCGCCTTCTGGCCGTCGAGGACCAGCCCGCCGAAGAATTGCATCGCGTCTTTAAGCGGCAGGCCCGAGACCTCGTAGATCGGCCGCGCGTAATCCCCCTGCCCGACCTTGACGTGCCGCGCCTCGCGCCGCAGCCGCGTGCCGTTGCATTCCGGACACGGCTTGTTGTTGAGATACTTGGCCAGCTCCTCGCGCACCATCATCGAATCGGTTTCGCGATAGCGGCGCTCGAGGTTGGGCACGATGCCTTCGAACGCGTGCTCGCGCACCATCGGC